>CAZENQ010000043.1:0-27490 GCA_964513655.1 uncultured Pirellulales bacterium
TGCGCAGGTCTTTGCGGTGGACAATCATATCGACGAAGCCGTGTTCGAGCATAAATTCAGCCGTCTGGAATCCTTCGGGGAGCTCTACCTTTATCGTCTCGGCAATCGTGCGGGGCCCGGCAAAGCCAATCAAGGCGCCCGGCTCAGCTATTAAGCAGTCGCCCAGCATTGCAAAGCTCGCCGTCACCCCACCCGTGGTCGGGTCTGTCAAGACCGCGATGTAAAGCCCCCCCGCCTCGTCGAATTTGCCCAGCGCCGCGGAGGTCTTGGCCATCTGACCGAGCGATACAACGCCCTCGTGCATCCTCGCCCCGCCGGAACAGCAGACCGCCACCAGTGGCAGCTTTTCCTCCATGGCCTTATCAACCGCTGCGCAGAGCTTCTCGCCGACGACATAACCCATCGAGCCCATCAGGAAATTCGGCTCCATCACGCCCAGGATAACGCCCCTTCCCTTGATAAAGGCCTTGCCGATTTGAATAGCTTCTTTTGAGCCGCTTTTTTTCTCCTCGGCCTTTAGACGCTGCTTATATGTGGTGTCCCTGAACTTAAAGCCAAGCGGGTCTTCGGCTGTCAAATCGCTTAGAATCGGCTGAAATGACTCTTCATCGGCCAGGTACTTAATGCGGGTCTCAGCCGGGATACGAAAATGATAATTGCATTCCGGACAGACGTTGAGGTTCTGCTCCACAGTTTTTTTATACAGCATGTGCTCGCAGCCCGGACACGCCATCCAAAGCCCTTCGGGCATTTCTTTTCGCGGCTTCAATGAATAGCCGTTCCAGTCGGATTTAGCTTTTTTGGCTGTAGCCATTACCTTCTCACCAAAAAGATGTATGGTATCCTATCAAAGATTTGCTGTCTTTGCCACAAAAATTACTTTGCAGCGTCTCGAATGGCGTTTATCGCGGCAACACGGTCGGATTTTGAGAATATCGCATGGCCCGCTACGAGGGTGTCGGCGCCGTAAGAAACCACAATCGGCGTCTTATCCGGGTCTATCCCGCCGTCGACTTCCACGCGTATATCAGGGCCAACAATCTCGCGGACGCGAATTACCTTTTTGGCCGCTTCAGGCATGAACTCCTGGGCGCCAAAGCCGGGATGAACCGTCATCACCAAAACCATGTCGCACAGCGGCGCAACCGCTTCTATTGCCTCCACGGGCGTCTCCGGATTCAGACATATCCCCGCGGTGCAGCCAAGCTCGTGCAATTTGCGAATGATGGTCCGCGGCTCGCCGGCCGCCTCGATATGGAATGTAATATGGTTTGCGCCCGCGTCGGCAAAGCGCTCAATATATCTGGCCGGCTCAGCTATCATCAGATGGCAGTCGAAAACAAGGTCGTGGTCGTGCTGGCGGAGCTTGGCAACAACGGGCGGGCCGATTGTCATGTTCGGTACAAAATGGCCATCCATAATATCCAGGTGCACCATATTGACCCCCGCTGATTCTATCTCAGCTATCTCGTCGGCTAACTTGGCAAAATCGCTGCTAAGTATAGAGGGTACAACCTCGATTGTTCCGGCTTTAGGTAAACGTAAGTCCGCCATGTCTTTCCCACTTCCATTGGTATTTGTTGATACGTATTTTGTCAAACGATTTTATTTCTCGTCGAGGATTTCGAGACACTTGAATTTCTTGCCCTCCAAAAACTCCAGCGAAGCTCCGCCGCCGGTGGAAATGTGACTTACGTGCTCATGCAGACCGAGCTTTTTTATGGCGCTTGCACTGTCACCGCCCCCGATAATACTGCATGCACCCTTCTTTGTAGCATCGGCAACAGCCAGAGCAATCGCTTCTGTGCCTTCGTCAAAAGGCTGTATCTCGAAGACGCCCATCGGTCCGTTCCAGACTATTGTCTTTGCGCCGGTGAGTTTTTCGACAAAGAGCTTCCTGGTCTCTGGCCCGATATCCAGACCGCGCCACGCCGCCTCAACATTATACGCCACTACTTTATTCTCAGCACCGGCCTTGACCTCCGGAGCGACTACACTATCGACGGGCAGGACTATTTCGCAGCCAGCCTGGTCTGCCTGTTTGAGCAGCCCATCAGCTTTCTCAACAAAATCGTCTTCACACAGACTATCGCCGATGCTGCGGCCCTGCGCCTTGAAAAATGTATAAGCCATTGCGCCGCCGATAAGAATGCTGTCGACTTTATCAAGAAGATTCTCGATAACACCTATCTTATCGGAAACCTTCGCTCCGCCTAATATCGCTACAAACGGCTTTTCCGGGGCACTGAGCGCTTCACCAAGAAATCTCAACTCCTTTTCAATCAAAAAACCCGTAACTCGGGGTTTACCCTCCATTACCGAAGGCACGGTATACATTGAGGCGTTGTCTCTGTGGGCCGTACCGAACGCATCGTCAACATAGATATCCGCCAGTCCGGCAAGGGCCTTGGCAAAACTGTCTTTGGCTTCGCGCAGTTGCGCATCTTCCTTTGCAGCTTTGTCCTTTATAATCTCTTCCCTGTGGAAACGCAGGTTCTCAAGCAGCATACAATCGCCGCCCTTCAGTGCCGCTGCCTTAGCGGCTGCGTCATCCCCGATGCAATCATCGGCAAAAACAACCTCCTTTCCCAGCAGTTCAGAAAGCCTCCCGGCCACCGGCGCCAGAGACATCTTCTCATCTCGCACACCCTTGGGCCGGCCGAGATGGCTCATTAGTATCAATGACCCGCCGCCGTCAAGTACATGCTTTATCGTCGGAAGGGCCTTAACTATACGATCGTCGCTGGTAATATTGCAGTCCTCATCTAAAGGCACGTTGAAATCGCACCGCATCAGGACTTTTTTGCCTTTTACGTTTATATCCGCGACCGTTTTTTTTGCCATAATAAGCTCCTACGTTTTTTTAAAAACGTGAACCCATAGATACTTCTAATTTTTGTTGATAAGATATTTTGCCACAACAGTGTTTAATCTGCCTTTTACAGGTTTGTTCCGGGCATGGCTCTGGAGAATTGCCAGATCGGTTTTCCAAACCACATCGCCGGGGGCCAGTAAAAACACACTATCAGGTTCATATACGTCATAAAGACGTCCATCCTTGTAATAATAATGAGTAGTGCATATTTCTATCTGATACGCCCGCATAAGTGGAGGAAAGTCGTGGGGCACAAACCAGAGCTTAATTTCCCGTTCGGCGTCAGCTGTTGTTGCTGAAGCATGAATTAAATTATCCATTCGATTATCGATAATATTGCCTTTTGCATCTTTGACCGGCACAAGTGTTCCAAGTGCCCTGATACAACCGGGTTTTTCCTCTCTTGCCTGGTGTGGATTTGTCGGGCCGGCTGTTGACCTTATAGCCTTTAGAACCTCGGGGCCTTGATAGACAATCGCAATTACCCGGCGCTTCCATTTTTCCTGCTCAGGATAATGAGCCTTGCCCATAATGTGGTCTATCAGTAAGTCATAAAATATCTTTCCCTTGTGTTCGGCATAGTGCTCTTCCGCAAGGAACCTGGTGACATTGACAACCTTGGCGGCGGCAAAACGCGCTCCCGTGTGAACTTCTGATAACTGGGAAAAAATAAATCCTGTGATGGAATTCTTAAGGGCGTCCGGCTTGATGAGAACAAGCGACTGTTCAAGCTGTTTTTTGTCCATAATCCATCACCTGCTTATAAAATGTTTGCCATAAACACCGTTTCGACCGGGACTTTACAAGATATTAGAAAGGACCCGTCCGAATAAGGACGGATCCACACCATTACTTTACATCTTCGCCAGTCTTTCCATAATATCAACGGTGCGGTTCGAATAGCCCCATTCGTTGTCATACCAGCTGACCACCTTGACTACCCTGTCCTTCACCATTGTGCACAGAGAATCGAAAACACTCGAAGCGGGGTCATTGACAATGTCACTGCTGACTATCGGCTCATCGCAATAAACCAAAATGCCCTTCATCGGTCCTTCCGCCGCTTTTTTCACTGCCGCGTTTACCTTCTCGACCGTAACGTCCTTATTGACGTTGACCACCAGGTCAACCATACTGCCGACCGGGACAGGTACGCGAACTGCAAAGCCGTCAAGCTTGCCGTCAAGCTCAGGAACAACCTTGCCTATGGCTTTAGCGGCGCCGGTGGTAGTAGGGATAATATTCATCGCAGCGGCACGGGCGCGGCGAAGGTCCGTGTGTATCATGTCAGAGACCCTTTGGTCGTTGGTATAGGCGTGAATGGTTGTCATAACCCCCTGCTCAATGCCAAATGCATCGTTAAGGACCTTGGCAACAGGCGCAAGGCAGTTGGTTGTACAGCTCGCATTCGATACGCATTTGACGTCTTTGGTCAGCTTATCGTCATTTACACCCAGGACGATTGTCGCTTCGATATCGTCCTTTGCCGGAACGGTCAGAACAACTCTGCTGGCACCGGCCTTGATGTGGTCGCCGTATCCGCCCTTGGGCGATTCCTTCGTACGGAAGACGCCCGTCGATTCCATAACTATCTCGACACCCATATCCTTCCAGGGAAGTGCTGCAGGATTTTTTTCTGCCAAAACCTTGATGGCCTTACCGTTTATCACGAGGTCGCCGCCCTTGACCTCGACTGTACCGGCCCATTTACCCATCACAGTATCATATTTGAACAGATGAGCCAGACTGTTGGCATCAGACAGGTCGTTGACCGCCACGATATCAAGCTCGCCGCCTCTTTGAACGATAATTCTCGTCACAGCCCTGCCGATTCGGCCGAAACCATTAATTCCCACCTTTGTTGACATTGCTATTTCTCCTTTTTTAATAGTGTGTAATATCTTATTGAAACACGTAACTCAATTAAAATAACGGCTTACAACAGCTATTTACTGCTTTTCTTGCTTTTCATTCATATTCTCACATTTATTTTCAATGATTCCATTTGAGGCCTTCATCCAGCATGGCAAGATAATTTTGCGGGGGAACATAATTGGCGACGCTATTGCCTGAGCCCAGTGCGTATCTGCCCGGCATACATTCATTCAAGGTCTCCCGAACATATTTCCTTAACTGTGTCTCATCCATTCTTGTGAGCTTGTCCACATCTATTCCTCCTAATGCAGCAACCCTGCCCCCATATCTGCTCTGAAATTCTCCGACGGGAAGGATAACGTCCTCGAAAGAGTGAAAGGCATCAATTTTAACATCCTCGATGAGGTCCTCCATGACCTCCGATACATTACCACAGCAATGGTACCAGTACATCTTGCCTTGCTCATGAGCAAGGCAAGCGTACCTCTTAAACCAGGGAAACACATTTTCCCTTAAAAACTCAGGGCTTAACATAGTTGACGTCTTGTAGCCTAAATCATCAGCGTGAAAAATTGCTCCTACTTCGGGATACTGAACTGCTTCTTCATATGCTTCGTTAACCTTCTGCCCCCACTGGTCAAAAACCGCCTTTACGAGTTTCGGATTATCAACGGAAAGTATAAAAAGGTCCTCGTATCCAAAAAACCACTCTAAAATCATTTCAAAAAAAGGAAAACCGACCGTCATTTTCATTCCGTCGGGCAGATTTTCCTTGGCATAGTCTAATCCATGAAAATCATCTCTGGTTGCCCCACCCAAATCATGCTTTATGTTTGCCCAGTCTATTCTTTCAAAATCGTCCCAGCTTTTAACTATGCCTCCGCCTTCTTCAACCCAGCGTCTTTGGCCTTTGGATAGACCGGCAGTGTCCGCTGCTTTTCTTTCCCTGAATTGCGGCAGATTTGTCCAGCCCACCCATATTTGTATATAATCATAGCCCAGCCTGGAGTAAACATTTATCATTTGTTGTTGATATGCTTCTCTTGTTTCTTTCTCAGGAGGAATCCACTTCTCTCCCAGCACGTTTTCTGTGATGTATTGCTTTATAGGTATATCGATACCCAGTTCTGAGAAGTAAACTTTTTGCGGTTGCTTCTCTCCCTTTATGACTCTTCCCAGACTTTCAAAATCCGGTGCAGGACCTTCTAAACAATATTCAAGCACGCTTATTAACGCCTTATCCAACTAAACAGGACATTTCTGTAAAATACAGTCACTTTGCAGGAGTCTTAATGCCGTAAACGCGGTTTTTTACTATCTTGACTGCGTTTTAATAAACGAAAACGCTACTTTATTGATAACCTCCCCCATTGTCAAGAATTTTTGCCCACGGGCGGTTCAATGCGGCAATTTGGCAAGGCCCTCTATCTCATCCTGCGACAAAGCGCGCTCGTAGATGCGCACGTCATCTATCGTGCCCTTGAAAAATCTCGGCGGGAAATTGGGCTTTTTATCGTGGCCGATTCGGGTAACGCCGTTAAATTCTTCTATATCATGGTTTGCCGTATTCACCGCTGAACTGAGCTGCCCATCCTGTCCGAGGTACAGCGTCGCCTTCGTTGGCTCCAATACAAGCGCCACGAAAGCCCATTGCTTATCAGGCATAATCAGCCGCGAATGCCAGGCCCACGTGTCCACCGTATCGTTCCAAGTATAGAACAGCTCATGGTTGCCTTCCCAGTCCGGCTCGCCGGTACTGCCGGAACCGATGCCAGCGATGGTGCCGCCATCCCGGCTGTACACTATACCGGAAAAAACATCCTCCTGACCGTTTCGCTTGACCCACGCCGATATCGTGGTGGTATTTGAATTCAGATTAAGGGCGCCAATAGATACGTCGTCATCCTTGCCGTCAAATTCCAGCGCTGTCCCTGATACTCCTTTGGCCCAGGCACCGTCGTCCATATTGTTCAGCCTGCCGTGGCAACTGCCGCCCAGATTGCCGCTGTTCCGAGCGGCCGTACCAGCCCCCTCATCAAATTTCCACCATCCGACCGGCCCCTTACTACCCGCGCCCTTCGAGAACTCGTGGGCGCCAATGTCGAACTTGCCTCCGCTTGGAATCTCTATGCCGTAATAATCGTGCCTTCCAACATCTATTCCGAAGAGCCTCTCTATATCCACTCCCGCATCGATAAGCGGCGATGAACTCTGCAGCTGGTAAGCCTTCAGACTCGCAAGCTGATGTACATCTCCTATCGTCCCGCCGAGGCCCGGATTAACCAGCTGCGGGTCTGTTTCAAGACCGACCGCTTTTCCATCGTGCATTTCTTGCCCAGTACCTGTACGCCATTCTGCAAGACTTGAGTAACTCTTATCGCCCCACACAATCTGCAGGGGTGCCCCGGAGGACCAGTAGCAGTTGCCCTTGAACACCCAGCCGCCGGATGTTTCAGACGCATCGACAACGCGCCTGCCCGGTTCCGTCATAAGTATGTTGTTATAAATTGAAGTCTTGTAAATAAAACCGCTGTCAATCTCCACTGCCGCCCCACGCGTTGCCTTGGATGCGTAAACCGTGTTGCCGTACACAAGCGTGTCCTGAATCCCGCCCGATGTCCCCGCCGACCAGAAATGAATCGAGCCCATCGGGTACGCGCACGCAATGCCGTCGTTTTCGGTAATATTGTACCGGCAGACGTTGTTCCTAAACGGGCGGGCGCCTTGGTATTGACATATCAAATACCCCGACCCATGATTGTCATGCGAGTAATTGTACTGCATCGCGGAATTCAAACATCCGCCGTCGAGGTCGAACCCGCCTCCGTCGCCGCCCGAGGTCTTGTTGTGGTGTGCCTCGCAAAACTCAATCACCACCTCATTCGAGTCATAAGCCCAGATTCCCACCGGCCCGCCTCCCTTTGTGTCGCTGAGCTGGCCGTTGTTGTACGCCTCGCAGTACTCAATTACCGCGCCATCCACACCCGAAAGCACAATCCCGTTTCCGTGGTGTCCCCAGTACAGAGGATCAGAAAAACCGAGATTGTCATAGATTTTGCAGTTGCCAATGTAAATGTCCTGGTGGTTCCAGCCGACCCTCGGCCGCGACCCGTAAGAAGTAATCCCCCTGTCACCGTTGCCGTGAATATCCGCATTCGTAATCCTGACGTCTTTGAACCCGCTCCTTCCGCTGCCCTTCGCATCTATCAGAATCCCCCGCTGGCGATACCCGCTTACATCTACGTTATCAACCCGAATGTGCTCGAGCTTGACATCGCCTCCAAGGTCCGTGAGAAAGTATATCCCGCTAAAGTTGCCCTCTACGTCGCTGCCCGCTCCGACAAAAACAAGGTCCCTCACCTCGAAGCCCGATACATTCTCCGCAAAGAGCCCATGCCCAACCCCTGAGCTGATCGTCGCACGTCCATGCCCGTAGGAACCCACCGTCACCGGGTTCGCTTGCGTACCGCTGTCGTCGGTGTCAAATCTAAGCGAGCCGCGAAACCTCCTGCCGCCCTCGAACAATATGCTGTCACCCGCTTGAAACGTTAAGCTGTTTACTTTGCCGATTGTCTTCCACGCCTGCTCCGGCGCTCGCCCCGAATTGCTGTCATCGCCTGAAGGACTGACATAGTATTTGCCCGGCTCAACCGCAGCCCGGTCCAGCTTCGGCGCACCGGCAAGAACCAGTATCTCCTCCCCGGACAAGGCCCGGCTGTATATCCTCACATCATCTATTACTCCCTTGAAGGATTTATGCCCCTGGTAGTCGTGGTAGCTGTCCTTGCCAATCAGGACAATCCCGTCAAATTCTTCAATGGCGTGGCTCACGTTATTGACGGCCGATTTAACAGTAGCACCGTCCCCGAGATAAATAGTGGCCCGCTCCGGCTCCACCACGAGCCCGACAAAGACCCATTTATCGTGCGGCACAACCAGTTGCGACTGCCACCCCCATGCCTGGTTCGCATCATTCCAGTTATAAGACAGCGCGTGGTTAGGCTGCCAGCCGTCCTCTTCGCCCGTGCTGCCGAATGTAAGGCCCGCCGTCGTGGCGCCGGCCCTGCTTAAAACTATCGGCGAGTAAGTTCCCTGTTCGCCGTCTCTTTTTATCCAGGCGGTAATCGTTACCGTATTTGAATTGAGATTCAGCGCCGGAACTTCGACTCTGTTGACATCTCCGCCAAAATACAGCCCATTACCTCCGGCCCGTCCCTCTACCCAGGGACTGTCCCCCATTTCCTTCAGTACGCCGTCCGCCTTGTGCCCTAAACTGCCGCTGTTCCTGGCGACCGTACCGGTCCCCTCCTCGAACTTCCACCAGCACAGTGGAATCTGACCCACAACCACCTTGTCGAACTCATTTGCGCCAACGTCATACTTGCCGCCGCTCGGGATTCTCGTACCATAGTAATCCCGATTACCCGCATCAATCCCGAACACCGACTCGATATCCAGACCCGCATCGATAAGCGGTGATGAGCTTGTCAGCCTATAGGCATTAAGTGTAGCAAGACCACGTGCATCGCCAATAGTCCCGCCCGCGCCTGCGTCAATCAGCTTCGGGTCGGCCTTAAAGCCGACATCCACGCCCCCGAACCGCTCCTGGCCGCTCGCAACACGCCACTCATTCAGGCTGCTGTACGTCGCATCCCCCCACCTTATTTCTATATCGCCGCCGTATGTCCAGTAGCAGTTGCCTCTGAAGTTCCACCTGCTCTCCGGGTTTGGTATATCGAGAACCCTCTTGCCGGGCGTCGTCAGAATTATGTTGTTGTAAATCTCCGTATCGTAAACATAGCACGTCCCCTCAACATCCGAAAAGTCCACAATCCCCGCCCCATTCGTTTCATCCCCGACAAATATAGTATTATTGTAAACCCTTGTCTTCTGCAGCCCGCCGGACGAATTCGTCGACCAAAAATTAATCCCTCCGTGCTTATTTTTAATCCCGTCCCTCTCGGTGATGTTATATCGCACAACGTTATTCTTAAACTCCCTTGCGCTGTTGTACTGGTAAATCCCGTACCCCGCCCCGTAATTGCCGTGCGAGTAGTTATACTGCATAACGCAGTTCACGCACCCGCCGTCAAGGTCAAATCCACCGCCATCGGCCTTGTTGCCTGTCTTGTTGTCATACGCCTCGCAGTACTGAATCACGACGTCCTTCGAGTCCCACGCCCAGATGGCAATCGGACCGCCGCCGTTAGGGTCATCGCTGAGCCACCCGTTGTTATAAGCCTCGCAGTACTCAATCACCGCCCCGTCCACGCTCGAAAGTATAATCCCATTACCGCTGTGGCCCCGGCCGCCGGAAATGCCCGCGTTGTCATAGACCCTGCAGTCCCCTACATAAATCCCCTTGTGCACCCAATCGCCCGGCGGCTTCGACCCGGACGACGCTATCCCCTGGTTGCCGTTATCGTGAATATCCGCATTGGTAATCCGGACGTCTTTAAAACCGCTGTCACTGGCCCTGCTTCCGCTGATATAGATACCCCTCTGACGATAGCCGCTGACCTCCACCTTGTCCACACGAATATACTCGGGCTTATCCCCCGTCAGGTCTGTGAAAAACAAAATACCACTCTTGCCTTCCGGGTCGGTCCTCCCTGAACCAACAAAATTCAGCTCCTGCACGACAAAGCCACCGCAGTTCTTCGCATAAAGACCGTGTTTCTTGCCCGAACTGATTATCGCTCGCTTGCCGCCGTATGACCCGACTGTCACGGGATTAGCCGGCGTACCGCTGTCCCGTGCGTCAAATTCCAGCTTGCCTTTGAAGGTTTTTCCGCCCTCGAACAATATCCTGTCACCGGCCTTGAAGGTCTTCCCGTTGACCTTACCGATGGTTTTCCATGGCTTCTGCGGTGACTTACCCGAATTCCAATTGCTCCCTGATGGACTTACATAGTAATCGGTGGCCTGTACTACAGCAGCGCAAAGTAGAAATGTTGCCAGTATGCCTGAATAGAATCTGTTACACATGTGAACCTCCTTAAGGAATTCTTTCACCCATCGGCGAACTGATATGAAATTCCTTCTTACGGTTGAATTTATTGGTTTCTGCCAAAAGGAGGATTGTATTACGTTAGCGCCCCTGCGTCAAGTCCGTTTCCTCAAAGCGATGTCGGTACATACCTGAATCAGCAATCAACTTTTTCAAAAGACTTTACTCCCCCATACCCATTGAAAACTGACTTGGCGTATTTACTTACTGCTTTTCCGGAATCAAGTACGCCGTAAATCCACCACCGGGCACCATCACGCCAGTCAGACTGTCCTTTGCCGTAACCGTCCGCTTTTCCTTAATCAGTTTCTCCGCGTTTTCTTTCGAATCCGGCGCATCTGCAAAGATGTGCGCTGTGTATTTGCCCTCGCCAAGAAAATCAAGACCTACCTGAACCGTCCGCCCCGTCCAATTTGTCATCGCGCCGACGAACCACTTTTCTCCGGACCTCCTTGCCATCGTGATGTATTTACCTACCTCGCCGTTGATTACCTTTGTATCGTCCCAAACCGTCGGAACAACACGCAAAAACTCCAGGCCCGCTTGGTTTTTATAATTGCGAGGATGGTCACAGACGCAGCACAGAGGACTGTCATAAACCACGAACATCGCTAACTGATGACACCGCGTCCCCATCACCTCGGTCGGCTTGACGTTTGTTCTGAACTTTTCCCTGCTGCGGTTCAGAAATCCCCCCGGTGTAAAGTCCATCGGCCCTGCTAACATCCGCGTAAAGGGGAGTGTACAGTCATGTTCCGGCGTCACCCTCTTGGACCACTTGTTGTATTCGTTTCCGAGCACGCCCTCGCGCGTCATCAGGTTGGGATACGTCCGGCGAAAACCGGTCGGCTTATATGCCCCGTGAAAATTCACAAGCAGATGATGCTCCGCCGCCTTTTTCACTATCTTCTGATACCAGTTCACCATCTCCTGGTCATCACGCTGCATAAAGTCAATCTTCACCCCCGCCACGCCCCATTTTTCGTACAGGCCAAATGCCTCTTCATATTGCTTGTCCGTATGAGTCCAGTGCAGCCACAAAAACAGCTTCACGTTTCGCTCTTTTGCGAATCTAAGCAGCTCCGGCATGTCAACCTCCGGCTCTACGGTAGTAATATCCAAATCCGGATTCTCCAGTGGCTTTTCCCCGTACCACGTCCAGTCCACTAATTGATACCGAAAACCCATATTCGCCGCCAACTGTATGTATTCCTTCAAAGTCGCCGTATCCATCTTAACATCACCGCTCCACCAGTGGTCCCACGCCATCTTCCCCGGCCTTATCCACGATGTGTCCTTTATCGCGCACGGCTCATTGAGATTCAGAATGATTTCCGACTCAATCAAATCGCCGGGCCTTCGTCCTATCATTATTACCCGCCACGGCGAATAATGCGGCCTCGAACCCTTCACCAGTCCCTTGCCGTCCGGCCGGGGCGAAAGCTTTGTCGTAAGACCGACACCCTTGCCGCTGTCACTCTTCGCGCCGCACAGATACATCCCCGCCCAGTCCGTAAGATTCGCCTCCGTTATCGCAACATACAGCGAATCATCAACCTGAACCAGCAGCGGCACTCCAATTACAGACTCCGGCTTTATGCTACTCAGCTTGACCTTCTTGAATTCCTCCTCCTGATGACTCACAAACTTGCCATAGTTAGCCGCCCACACCGTATGGTCCTTTGCAAAACGAAACTGCGAATCTTCCTTCGTCAGAACAAACTTCTCCTGCTTTGGCTGCTTCGGCAGATAATAGCGGAATGCAACACCGTCATTATACGCGCGGAAGGCCAGCCGCAGCTGTCGTTCCGGCGGCGCTGACTCATGAAGCGCCACCCAAAGCTCATTGTAGTTGTTAGCAATTTCACTATGCTGCCCATAGATAGATTTCCATCTCTCGTTCTTAGTGCCTCGTCTGTGGGCCCGAACCCTAACACTTGGGCCCAGTGGTGGTCCCTCCTCAAATTCCAGACGCAGCGGCGAATCGACGATAATCGCCTTGTCGTCGCACCAGACGGAGTACGTAACCGAATCATCCACAGTTACTTTGGCTTTGATTTTTCCATCCGGAGAGAATACCAGGTAAAACCCCTTGCCAAATACCGGCCCGACCGACAAAATCCACAGCACAACCACACCCAACACCAGTTTCTTATTCATCTTCAACCCTTTCCTTTTTGTATCACGGTTTCATCCGACTCAGATTAGCTCAAATCTTCCTCCGCTTACTGTTTTTTGTCAAGCTAATTTGCCAAGAGCACCGCGGTTATGTAGCCAGTCCGGGCATTTCTCCGCTGGCCGACTTTTTTGTTTTTTTTGTCGCAAACGCGTCTGAACCTGCACTATATAGTGAGAACAGCAATCTAATGAGATTTTTTAGAGGTGCTGATATGCCTGAGACCGATAAATTCTATATTGAGCGTTGCCTGGATGGTCACCCCGACGATTTTCGCTACCTTGTGCGGCGATACCAGGCGGTTCTCCTGGCCCAGCTGGCCGGCAAGCTGGGTGACAGGGAAAGGGCGGAAGAGGCCGCACAGGAGACCTTCGTGCGGGCATACTTCAATATGAACAAGCTCCAGAGGCCGCAGTCCTTTTTCCCCTGGCTGCTCGGCATCGCCGGCCGCGTCGCAAAGGAACACCATAGAAAAGAAAAAATACGCCGACAGCGTGAGATTGTCCGCTTATATTCAGAGCAGGTCTCCACCCCCGAATTCTCACAGGACTACGCCCTCGAAGCGGCTATCGCCGAACTGCCCGAGGCGTACAAAAAAGTCATCCTGCTGCGATATTACGGCCAGCACTCCTGTTCTCAGATTGCCGAGCAGCTCGATATGCCCCTCGGAACAGTTACGAAAACTTTATCACGGGCCTATGCCATGCTGCGTAAAGCCCTGCAGCAGCAAACAGAAATCTATGAGGTGTAAAAATGAATTGTGCAGAATGTAAAGAACTGTTGGTTGAATATACCGAAGGCCTTCTTGAAGATTCACGGCACCAGGCGGTACTTTCACATTTGAAAGACTGCCCCACCTGCCAAAACGAACAGACCGAGTTGAGTGGCCTCCGTGACCGTCTCGTTGCAAACGGAAGGACCGTCGCCAAAAACGACCTCGAAAACGATGTGATGAACCAGATTGTTCGTGAGCAAAACATAAGGCTCAAAGCTGCAACCAAAGCTGGCACAGGCCTCAAGTTAAGGAGAATAATCATGAAAAGTCCGATTACAAGAATGGCCGCGGCAGCGGCGATAATTATTGCGACCCTTGTAGGTGTCAACTTCCTCGGCGGAACTGTAACCTTTGCCGATGTCGTCAAACCTATCCTCAATGCCCGAACTATGATTCTCGACCTCATTGTGGGCGACGAAGAGACAAGTCCCCTCATGCATGAGATCGTTGCCGGTTCAAGAATCAGAAGAACCATATCCAACCTGGAAAACACCGTCCAGATTATAGACCTCGAAGGCGCCAAAATACTCGTCCTCGATACCAAAGAAAAACAGGCGATCTACACTGATATCAAAGGCTACGTTCAGGAAGGTACAAAAAACTACGTAGATTTTCTTCGCAAGGTCATTATTAACTTGCAGGATGACCCTGATATCCAGGAGCTTGGCGAACAGCAACTCGACGGACAGAAAACTATCGTCTTTGTAGCCAGGGGACCAAATGAAGAAGTGAAAATCTGGGCCGACCCTGAAACGGCTATCCCGATTCGGGTGGAGCTTCAAGCCGGACAGTTATTTGCTGTTATGAAGAATTTCGAGTTTGATGTGCCGATAGACGACTCGCTGATAAGTATGGACGTGCCGGCGGGATATACGCTGCAGGAGACCGAATTCGACCTCTCGGACGCCACGGAGCAGGATTTCATCGACAGCCTGCGCATCTGGGCCGAGGTTCTGCTGGATGGCAGCTTCCCAGAGGCCATAGGCACCGAAAGCACGATGAAACAAATGCCCCTGCTCGTAGAAAAACTTCCCTCATTGGGCCTGCCGGAAGAGGAGATGATGCAGATGCCTATAAAATTTGCGCGAGGCATGCTCTTCCTCCAGATTTACGAAACTTCCGGCGAGTGGCACTACGCCGGCGCCGACGTACAACTCGGCGACGCCGACACCGCGATATTCTGGTATCTGCCGAAAGACTCAGAAACCTACCGCGTTATTTATGGCGACCTGAGCGTAGAAGACGTGGCGCCGGAAAATCTCCCAAGCCAAATTTCTGAATAACTAAGATGCTTACCCAACAAAGGCCGGGCCCATTTCCCCCGGCCTTTTCTTTTACCTCTTCACAGGAACAATCGTTTTTGCAGGATTTTTTTCCAAATCTCGTGTAACATATCTGTCCCTCGCGCAATTATACTCGTGGAAATGGTTTCTGCTATGGCGAACATCGAACGGACAACAGACACCGACGATTTGGTCTTGCGGGCCCGCGCAGATGCCGATGCCCTCGGCCGGCTCTACGAGCTGTATTATGAGCGGATTTTCCGGTTCTGCGTCCATCGGCTCTTCAGCAAGACAATCGCCGAGGACGTAACCTCTGCGGTCTTTCTGGCCGTCGCGGCTAAAATTCGCGACTTCACCGGCCGGACCGAACAGGATTTTAGAAACTGGCTCTACGCCATAGCCGCAAACAATGCAAATGCGTATATAAGAAAAATGTCGCGCCGAAATGAACTTTTGCAGCAATTAACCGCCTCAATGACAGAGGCCGCCGATTGTGCCGACGAAGCAAATGAGCTGGATTGGCCGACACTTTACATGGCCATTTCCAGGCTAAAGCCAAAGCACCAGACCATTTTGACCTTGAGGTTCTTTGAAAATCTACAAATACAGGAAATAGCAAAAATCATAAACGCAAAAGAATCAACCGTGCGCGTAACATTACACAGAATACTAAGAACCTTACGAGAACACTTGCAGTCCGTCTTGGACGGAGGAAAGTAGAATGTTTGAAAACGAAAACGACTTCAAAAACTTGGTTGACCAGCTAAATATTGACACCGAACCTAACGACAACCACCGCGAAAACCTCTGCCGCCAAACGCTATCGGCTTTTAGCCGGAGCAGACAACACAGAATCTCCTGGCAAACAATCACGAAGCTGGCCGCTGCAGCAGCTGTGATAATCGTAGCTATTGGTTTATTCCTCATTCAGCGCGGTCCCAATGACCGGGTTGAGCCCCCCAAGGTCCCGAAAGTTTCAAAATCTCCCTCTGGGCTGACTACGGTCATTTCCCTCAAGATGGCCTATCGCCAGGGAGGATTGCAGGCCGTAGAGAAACAATGCGACAGGGCCGTCCGCATACTCGGGGCCCGCCTCGATGGAATATCCGCCGGTCAGTTAATCAGAGGTTTCAATATTGAAAAACAAGAAAGGGAAAAATTATGAAAACAGTTTCAAACAACAACCTAACAAAAACTCTGTGCGTCATCATGGCTTCACTTCTTTCAGGTCAAGTGGCCTTTGCTTATCCTCCGGACCCCGATAACGCGGCTTTGCTTTATTATCAGGCCTTTATTGTCTATCCAAAGCCTGATGATGCTATCCATGATATGCTGCCCAAAGTAGCCAGAGGTGAACTTGAACCAGATGCAAAAGTCACCGAATATGTGGAAGGCTGCCGTGACGCAATCGGGCTTGCTCTGGCGGCCTCTGACATACCCAATTGCAATTGGGGCGTAAAATACTCCGATGGAATCCGGCTAAACATGTCGCATCTCGCCCAGACCCGCCACATGGTACACCTCATTCTTGCGGACGCAAGGACCCTCGCTGACAACGGTGCTTTTGAAGCGGCGCTGGACCGCTGTATCAGTCTGCGGAAAATAGCTGGGCACATAGGCGACCAGACACCCATTTCCCTGCTGGTCGCTTGGGCAATTTGTAAGAGGGCAAACGAATGTGTTCGCGATATCCTTGGTGAGATACCGGAAGATTTGAAAGTTCTAGCCTGGCTCAAGAACGAACTGGCCCTGACGGAGAACATACATCTTTCGCTCAAAAACAGCATGAAAAACGAGTGTGAAGTCTTTGCTGCGGAGATGCGAGTCGAGAGAATCCCGGAACTCGTGTCGATTATCCTACCTGAGAATAGCAACGGGTGTCCTGAAGGCGCCAAGCGCACAGAAGATTTCCTTGCCTGGGCTGATGAGGGGTTTTTGGAGCGCAACCGAAACTACTACGAGAGCTCTATGGCGAGTGCTGCGGCTCTCTTGGATCTTCCATACCCACAAGCATACTCCAGGCTCACTTGGATTGAACAGAATATTGTAGACGAAGCAAATGAAAATCCGGATGCAACTTTAGCTGCTGCCTTGGCGCCTGCATTTGCCAGACTTCTCAGTCTTACTACAAGAGACAAGACCTTCGACAATGCCCTGCGGGCCGCAGTTGACATCTATATTGTAAAGGCCAAAACGGCGCGGTTGCCAGACACCCTTCCGCCCTTCATGCCGAAGGATTTATTCAGCGGTAAGGATTTTGAATACGAGCAAACCGACACCGGCTTCATTCTCCGCTGCCAGGGCAGGGACTTGCGGAAAGATAAAATTCACGAGTACCAGTTCAACGTTGCAAAATAAGTATAACTATACTGCCACTCAAATAAGGCCGGGCCCATTTCCCCCCGGCCTTTTCTTTTGCCATTATCATTCCAAGGTCGCATCGGTTATCTGAAGTCGAAGAATCCTTCGCGTCTCACCCGTGACCTTCGCCTCCTCGCTTATCCGAATCGGCCAGACCCAGATTATCTTCTCGCTGTCGGCCGCAATCAGCAGTCTCCGCCGTATCCTCTGGGGCACTCGCTGCGCCGTCAGAAACTTGCCCACCTTCTTTTCCTGCCTCGACCCTAACGGGATAAATCGCTCGCCCGCCTGCCGATAGCGAACCACCAAGGGCATCTTTACCTTGTCCAAATCGAACCATTCAACAAAACTTGTCTTGCCTGCCTTGAATCTGCCCTCGCTGCCTAACTCAACCTCAAATACACCGGCCTCTGCCAGATAATTGCCGAACCTCGTCTGCCCCGGAACCTTGACGCTTATGCTCTCACTCGTTTTCTTTGTTACCTGCTCATCTTGACGAGAAAAAATCAATTTCCCGTATTCACTCCCGACCACGAATCCATCCGGCAGCTCAATTCTCCTGCCGCTCGTTTTCTGTCCTGCTAATTGCAGTATCCTTTCGAAATGTTCCTGTGTCAAATCCCGCTCTCCGCTTCCCACCGCCGCCAGAGCCCGCCGCACCAGTTCCACCTTCACTGACGGATGGTCAGCCGAAAGCTCCTGCAAATCCAGTATCACCTTTTCATCCTCGCACTCAGCCGACTTTGCCCAAACCTTCTCCGCGCAATCACACACCATACCATAAAACTTCCGCGCCGATTCAGACAGCTTATGCAACTGCTCCACGACCGAGCCGCTGCACCGTCGCTGCAGCTCAGGCATCAGCCTGTGACGGATGAAGTTTCGTCTGTAACTATAGTCTATATTCGTCCGGTCCACCCGCCACGCGGTACCCCTTTCCTCAAGATACTCGATAATCTCAGCCCGCGTAACGCAAAGAAGCGGCCTTACAAATGTCACTCCCATCTCAAACGTCTTTTTCGGCCAGATACCCCCAAGCCCCCGATAGCCCGTCCCGCGAGTCAGCCGCTGCAAAATGGTCTCCGCATTGTCGTCCTTTTGATGGGCGGTTGCTATCATATTGCAATTATTTGCCTTCGCGATATCCACCAGGCCCTCAATCCGCAGCTCACGACCCGCTGTCTCGATTGACAATTTATTTTTATGTGCGTACTCGCGCACATCCACCCGCCTCGTCATCACCGGCACATTTAGCCCGGCCGCTTCTCTGACAACAAAATCCTCATCCGCATCGGCCTCCGCACCTCTTAACTGATGATTCACATGAGCGCAGACAAGCTCGCCACCCATAACGCCCTCAGCCTTCAGCGCACAGACCGCATACAGAAGTGCCGTCGAATCCGCACCGCCGGAAACCGCCAGCAGAACCTTGTCCTCCGAACCGAAAAGACCATTCGACTCAATAAACTCCGCCACCTTGTTCTCAAATTCCGCCGGCATTTCTTACACATAAAAAACAGGCCTGACATTCAGCCAGGCCCGAAACTCTGTCGCAAAAAACTCTACCATGAACTTTTATCGATGCTACTCGCCGCCTTCGTCGCCCTTGGTAAACTCCGCGATTCGCATCTCCGCGAATTCCCTGTAACTTGGCCACAGCCCTTCCTTCTTGATGGCCTGCTGATAAAGCTTCATCGCCTCTGTCCTGCGGTGCAGTCGCCTGTCCAAAATATAGGCCGCCTTATAAAGTGCAGGATAGGCCGATGCGGGGTCCCACTGGTCGGCCCTTTGATAGTACAGGGCCGCTATCGTGTAGTCCTGGAAATGTTCGTAGATACCCGCAGCCCTGTATGCCGCGTCATCAATCTTGTCGCTGGTAGGATACGCTGTTATAAGTTCATTGTATTTATCAAGGGCCTGCCGCAGCTGGTCCTCATTGACAACAAGTACCAGCGCTCTGGCCTTGTTTTCAAGTGCCAGCGCCTCTTCATAGAGATAGTCGGCTGCGCGGACCGCGTCGGTCGCCCTCAAATCCGGCCCGGCAAGGCTCGCCTCAACAATGTAGTTGTATTGCGGCATCTTATCAAGTGCCCCCAGCTCCTTCTTCGCCCACTCAACCTTCATGCTGTTGCCTTCCTTCGTGTAGTACTCAATCAGCGCCTCAAGCCCCTGACGATACGCCTGCCGGTTGACTGCCACCTGTTCGACGATATCGGTCTCATGGGCCCCGGCAACCTCAATCGCCTCAACATTGCCCGCAGCCGTCTTCGTGCGAACCATCATAAGCTTGGAACTGCTCTTGTCGACTTTATTGCTATTGCACGCAACCAGAACGTTCATCAAAACTATAAGTAATGCGGTCAGAATTGTCCTTGCCATAATGGCCTCCTTTCAACCTCGAACCCAACCTTTTTTGCCAAATCTGCAACTGGGCGGCTCCAGCCGCCCGGCCATAAAATTTCGCCCTCAAAACAAAAATTTACAACGCGTCTAAATAGAACCAATTTCCATCGGCCCGTCAAGAACAAAGACTGAAAAAATATTCAGCCCGTCGGGCCCGACGCCCACAGCCGATTCATACGGCTGTTTAGGCCCGCTTTACAAGCTCAGCCTCGCCCTGCCCGAACAAATCAAGTCCCTTCCTTGCCATCGGATTCGCTACTTCGGTAATACAGGTTCAATCTCAAAGACTTTAGGCCACAGCTTTCCGGTCACGAACAGCCGGCCGTTCGCCGCGTCGTACGCAATGCCGTTCAGTACATCAACTAATTGACCACGCGAGTAAAGACCCAAAAGCCCCGCCAGGTCTATCCATCCGGTCACCCTGCCCGTCTTCGGGTCAATCCTTGCGATGCGGTCTGTCCGCCAGACATTGGCATAGATTTGACCCTGAACATATTCCAGTTCATTAAGTCCGGTCACGGGACCGTCACTGTCCGTAACTTCAATCCTGCCGGTCTGCTCGAACGTTTCAGGATTCAAAAAGTACAACGTTGATGTGCCGTCACTCCTGATTAAACTTTTTCCGTCGTGCGTAATGCCCCAGCCTTCGGTTGGATAATTAAATTGTCCCACTAACTCGAAACTTTCTTTATCGTAAACCAGTCCCACACTGGCTCGCAGCGTTAACTGAATAATTTTATTGCCGTAAATCGTAATACCTTCACCGAAATACTCATCCGAGACCTTGCGTCCCTTCACGATTTTGCCCGTTTCCAGCTCTACCTTCCGCAGCGTCGAGCGCCCTACAAGCCCCGTCCCCTCGTACAAAAAACCGTCTTCAAAAACCAGACCCTGCGTGAACGCGCGTTTGTCATGAGGATACGCATTTACCACTTTATAGCCGTATACCGGGACCACCTTGCCGGCCTTGAAATTTAAGTAGAATAGTACTGCAATTACTCCCAGTGCTGCAAACGCCACCGCAAAATGTATCCTCAAAGAACGCCTCATAAAAACACCTTACTAAATAGATTAATCAGCTTCGCCTGTTACCACTCAATCTGCTCTTCCCGGCAGTCACGCAAGCTGGCCTATTTTAACCGCCCAAAACCTCAGCACAAGTCCCTCATTACCTTTCAACGGCAGCGTGGATTTTACCGCCCCGCCCAACCTCTCTGCAAAAGTCCGGATCTCTACACACAACGGCTCAATAAACACCGACCTGCCCATTACCGTAACGGGCAAAATTACCAGAAACAAACTCACCGGCTCAATCGGCGCAGGCCAGGGAAAACTACACCTCGAAACACACAACGGCTCTATAAATCTACGATAAACCCTGAACCAACTAGCCTTTATACCAGCTCAAAGTGCCGAATTTGCCTCGGTAGGCCCAATTCACAAATCGCCCTTAACCCTTTCAGAAAAATTGCAAAAAATATTGTTTTTCTCTGATATTTATGGTACCATCAATCTATTATTATTTGAAAAGAAAACGCCCAAACATTACTAAGGAGCGAGAAAATGCGGAAAACAACCGTTTTAAGTCTCGTCCTCCTGCTGGCTGCATCATCTTTGGCGCCGGCAGAAACGCGTCTTGTCCCGGACGACTATCCCAACATTCAGGCGGCCATCTCGGAGGCTAATGATGGTGACATTATTATTGTCGCCCCCAACACCTATAAAGGGGATGGCAACCGTGATATCGACTTTCTCGGCAAGGCCATTACCGTACGCAGCACAGACCCTAATGACCCTGACATCGTCGCCTCGACGGTCATCGACTGCAACGGCACACAGGCCCACCCATATCGCGGATTCCTCTTTCGCAATTCCGAGGGACCGAACTCGGTCCTCGCTGGCCTGACGATAATCAACGGCTACAGCTGGGAATTGACAATCGCAGGAGTTGACTTCCTTGAGGGCGATGCCATATTCAGCTACGAAGCCAGCCCCACAATCAAAAACTGCATCATCAGCAACAGCTTACTCGGCGGCGCAGTCCTTTTCTATTCCGGCAGCCCGACCATCGCCAACTGCACTATCAGCAATAACGCCGGCGGCGCAATCTACGCAAACGAGGGTGCCGTACTCGTCATTATCAACTGCCTCATAGAAGGCAATTCAGCCGAAACCAGCGGCGGTGCCCTCTATTGTGGCGAATTCACCAGCTCGGTGATTACATCATCCAACGTGACTGGCAATTCAACCAATGCTCAAGGGGCCGGCATATACTGTGCTCCGGACGCTAACATGATAATTGCTGACTGTACCATAGCCGGCTGCACCGCCAACGGTGATGGCGGAGGGATATATTGCGCTGAAGGCAGCAACGTCTTGGTGACTAACTGCACAATCGTAGATAACGCAACGGCCGAAAACGGCGGCGGTATCTACTTTGGCCAGGCCGCACCCTTCGTCGCAAATTCCACTATCACCGGCAATACCGCCGACAACCAGGGCGGCGGAATCTACTGTGCTGCCGGCATAATCATCGACAATTCGCTCGTTGCCGGCAATTCGAGCGATACCGGAGGCGGAATCTATTCCCACGATGGTATAAACCTCATCGAAAACTGCACCTTCGCCGCCAATAAAGCCGTCGGCGCAGGTGGCGGACTCTTCTGCTATTTCCCGTCCGGTTATTCCTGGCCCTACGACGACTTACCGCCGGAGTTTGAAGGCCAGCCTTGGGGACGCGAGCCTCCCCCACCGCCGCCTGGCCCGCCGTCCTACTCGAACATCCTAAACTCTATCTTCTGGGACAATGCCGCCCAGTCCGGCCCGCAAATCGCCGCAGAATCAGCTTACACGCCTGCCCCGCCTACCTGGCCGCCTTTGCCTTCGCCGGACCCGCCGGTTTGGTACCCGGACTGGCCGGACTGGATGGATAGATTTAGAAATCCAACCGGCCTGCCCGACAAACAGGCGCACCTAATCGTCACCGACTGGCCCTCCAGAACGCGTCCTTCCCTGCCGGACTGGCCCGAATGGCCTTTCCCTGTCCCGCCGGACTTCCCCTGGCCCCCGAACTTACCTTGGCCGCCCACCACGCCGCAGCCACCGGAGTTCCCGCCGCTGCCAAGCCCACCACCGCGTCCGCCCCATCCGCGCGTTATGAAAATTACATACAGCGACATCGCCGGTGGTAAGGACAATGTCTATACTGACTCCCAGTGGAACCTCACCTGGGGCGCCGGCAACGCCGATACCGACCCCTGCTTTGTCGACCCCGGCTGCTGGACCGATGCGAACGACCCGTGCATCATCGTCGAGCCAAACGACCCCAACGCGATTTGGATCGAAGGTGACTATCATCTGCTCGCCACCTCACCCTGTATCGACACGGGCGACCCCAACTATGTACCCGGACCCAATGAAACAGACCTCGCCGGCCGCCCTCGCGTCCTCGACGGAAACGAAGATGGCATTGCCGCAGTCGATATGGGCGCCTATGAATTTCTGCCCGCTATTGAAGCTGCTGTCGAAATTCGCCCCCCAACATTGAATCTGGCGAGCAGGGGTAAATGGGTCATGTGCTACATTTGGCTGCCCGAAGATTACAACGTCGCCGACATAGAACCCAACAGCGTTCTCCTTGAGGAGGAGATTAAAGCGGACCGCGTATGGTTTGACGCAGAATTTGCAATTGCAAAGTTCAGCCGCCCGGCCCTTCAGGATATGCTCGTCGATTTAGAGACACCGACCAGGGCCGAACTGATAGTCTCCGGCCGGCTCAACGACGGCACAAGATTCGAGGGCATAGATACAGTCAGAGTAATAAATAGGGCCCGCTCAAAGAAGCTTCGCTCAGTCAAGCTCAAGCCGCGCGGCAAACCCTGACCTCTTCCTCCGCGCCTGTCCCAGCGCAGCGCAGACCCCGTGAGATGGCGTCAGCCTATCTCTCTGGGGCCCCCTGATCCCTCACCCCCAATCTCACCTGCCCTGCCGTAGGCACCCCCTTGCCTAGAGTCCCTTGGACTCTAAGGGGGCCGCCCTCCACGCTATCCGCCTATCCGCTGATTTTCCCCTTTTTCCCCTTGCCTGCCCTCGAATGTCTTAGTCGAGGGTCGTCTTTATATTTCTCAATTCATAATTCCCAATTCCGCTTTAGCGGCTTCTCGTCATCGTTACTACCAACTACTACACCAGCCCCATTAGACCTCCATCACCTCCTTCTCTTTCTTTGTCCCATTCCCCCGCTACGCCTCCCGCTTTTTATCCGCTTCGCCCATCTACTTCTCTCCCTCACTCTCACTATCAACTATTTGGTCTACCACGCCATATTTTAGTGCCTGTTCCGCATTTAGGGACAGCCACCTCTCCCCCGTAACACCACAGTACATGTTTGTTGGCAGTGAGGAGTGCTCTCTCCAGAACAGCTCTGTTACGTAATTCGTAAGGTCGTGTTCGGTGAAGTTCGGGTCTTCCGTTTCCTGCACCTCAGGGTATTCGATATGTATAAGGATGCGAGAAGTGCGAAAAGCGCTACGTTCCCCAGTTCCGCCGGCCAGTACGATAGCTCCGGCTGAAGCACAGTAATCCAACGCATACGTGTTCACACGCGACTTCAGTGTTCTCATGAAGTTCACAACGGCATCACCGCTGTCACCTCCATTGGTGTTGATGAAAAGATCGATATCTTCGCCGGGTGCTTGCTCGTCGAGATACTTCAACTTGCACATGGCTTCATAAGCCTGCTTGTCGTCAACATCTTGCACCATAAAAATCGTCCGCCGCTTGAGCAAGGGATCATTATAATCAATATCGGCTTGTACGTACCCATCAACGTAGAGCGCGGCGGCGGCCTCCCCGACAACCTCTGGTATGTCCTCCAAATTCGCCAATGTCGCTTCGACCCTGACAGGGCCACAGCCCGAAGACAGAGCAACCACCAAGTAGCCCGCACAAAGCGCCAGCCGTCCAACAAATGCGTTCGTCATGATTAGTCCTCACTAAAATCCAACATCTCAACCAGCGTTCTGCGCCTGCGCCATATATATGCTTTTAAGCACACCTGACGTTAGAATATAGTACTATATCTATCTGGGGACTGCCCGCCCCTTGCTAATCAAGATTCTCCAATCCGTCCCCATTCACAGTACATGGAAGTTTAACGAGTGGCATACTTCCCAATACGTTATTGCTTTTTTTGCTGACAACTACAACGAATTCTCCTGGAATATATAATCTCATCTGAGGGTAAAATTGCACCATTGATAGAATTACTTCCACCTCAGACTCCGTATAGAAACGAGAACGCACCCCCTCCACATCACATGAATTCATCCATCGTCGAAATTCCTTCTGGTTGTCAGCATGATTAATTAAAGAAAATTCCAACAAAGCTTTACCTCGTGGTCGCAAGCATCGTCTAATTTCATTCAGCATTTGCACCGTGTCTTCTCGTCTTAAATGTTCAGACACATGATAGAAATAAGCAAAGTCTAAAAATGAGCTTTTTATACTTAACTTCAATGAAAGTGGAATCTTTGCAAAGTGCGCATTCTTTATATCCGAAAGATGTTTGCGAGCTTGACCCAACATTTCCTTTGAAATATCGAATCCATAAATTTCGCTACAATGCGGAGCCACCCATCTCATAATCCTGCCAACTCCGCATCCAATATCTGCAACAATATCACCTTGGGTAATGAATGGCAAAACCAAGTGTTCGGCGTCTATTCGTCCGGCCTCATCAAATTCTTCCTTGCCTGAATGTCCCCGGAGAATAGCATCACGCAGTTCACGCTCAGAGGAGCGAGCCCAACAATCCCAGTACTTTACACCAAGCTTGTTCATTTGATTATGTCCCCTTCGTTTCTTGTGATTCGTTAGCTGCCTGTTCTGAAAGGCTCCACATTCTTTGTTGACTCGTTAAATAGCGAAACTTGAACCTTAATACTAAAGCTAGGCACAAAGAAAGATGACAACTGAGAATGGATATGCATTTTGATGCCGTTCCCTTGCCACCTCTCTGGAAATTTAATATTGGATTGACGATCGTTAGTATCCGCCGAACAAAGAGCAGGTTTATATGGGGTGGTTCTGCAATTGTCCGGTCATTATGAAGATCTTGATACTTCTGGCGATAGATCCGACCAATATATTCGTTCTGAAAAACTCGTAAGATATTAGGTTCAAATGTCCTAAGGATGCTAACATTAATTGCCGAATGCATGAAAAGTTTGCAGATCATATTTAAATAACCCAGAGCTTTCATTGCCTTTGCATCGTCTTGCAGCAGGCCCTCCGGTGTAGCCTTTATTTTCGTTTCAATTTCATCTAATAGATCCCTGGGGGCTTGGCCCATTATGTTCACGAGTGAGTATCTCGTCGAAGTGATTCTACGACTTCTTATAGAAACAAAGAGAGCTAAGAACGCAATTAATGCTGCTAAATTGAAACCAGCACCAGCAAGATATGATATTATTCTTGATATTAAACTCCGTGGACTACCTTCATTAATCCGACCAGAACCATTTGGATCCTCCTTCCCCAACCGTAGCATTCGAACCTCATTGGCAAGCTCCCTGATTCTATCACCAAGCTCAGCACACTCCTTTCCCGCTTTGTCGTTAGAACACTCTATCTCATCAGATAACTCTTCAATTCCTCTGGCTAAACCTTCCATCGCGCAATCCAGAACTTCCCCCGTTGTCTTGATCCCCTTATCAAGCCCAGTCACCTCCTCGCTAAGTTCGCTAGTCTCATTTTTTAGCCCTTCGACATCTCTACCTAAAGCTTCAATACTTTCATCAATTACCGCTCCCGCTGCCTCGACACGCTCGTCAAGCGCACCCAAATTATCACCAACTCTCCCTGTCTCCTCTTTCAGCCCCTTCACTTCCGTCGTGAGATCCTGAACAACTTGGATATGTTCCTCCCAATTCACCGCACTAGTTCTTGCGCTAGGCCGACACCCCACTAACCCTACGCAGCACAAGATAACAAGAACATATTCCGCCAATCTGCGCCTTCCATTCAATCCCATAAACTCAATTCTCCAGCTTAGCCTTACCCACAGCTTTGCTCACTTCTGCTCGCACTCCCAAAACATGCAACTTGTAATCCGCAGCTTGTCGATTACCGCCCCAGTTGCCGCCACTTCGCCACTCTGCAATTTCCCCAATAAATTACCCCAATCTCCCCCTCCCGTCAACTTCTTTTTCCCCTCTCTGCGTTCTACCTTTTATAAGGCAATTCCCTCCGGCTTCAGCGGGGCAAACCTGATTGCCCCCGGGACAAGGCCAAACAAGCGAGCGCAGAAGTTCACTTCGAGAACGCGTTTCGGCTCTTGTCCAAAGGCGTCGTCTCCACGACGCCGCTATGAAGCCAACTCTCCGTGCCCTCTGAGTGCTCTGTGGCCAACAAAAAATCAGCGTTAACCAGTGTAAATCCGTGTCTAAAAACCAATCAAATCCGCAGGTCTCTCATCCCGGCCGCAGATTTTTGTAAAAATTTTTACTCCTTACCATACAAGCACTTACAAATTCTGACTAATCGAAAATCCGCGAAATTTCGCACCAAACGCGCAGGCCCGTCCCTAATTGGGTGGGGGGATGCCCCCAAGGGGTGCCTAAGGTAGTTCCCCCAATTATAGAGAGACCCCTTTTCGGGGCTCGCGTAGCATGTGCCGTGTCGCGGGCATCTTGCCCGCGTCGAATAACAGTTTGTAGGGTGTGGTCTTTAC
>CAZENQ010000044.1:0-25342 GCA_964513655.1 uncultured Pirellulales bacterium
AGGGGGCTATCACGGTCTTGCCATAAAGGCCGACGGCAGCATCGCAGGATGGGGGGCTAATGATTGTGGTCAGGCAGCACCACCTTCGGGAAATGACTTTGTAGCTGTCTCCGCAGGACGACGGCACAGTCTTGCCCTGAGGGCCGACGGCAGCGTCGCAGGGTGGGGAAGTAATGATGATGGTCAGGCAACGCCGCCTGAAGGGAATGGCTTTGTAGCTGTCTCCGCAGGAGGGGAACACAGTCTTGCCATAAAAGAAGTCCCACCTATAGAAGCAGAAATAAAACTTAAGCCGGGTACGCTCAACCTTCGAAGTAAGGGCAAGTGGATTATGTGTCTCATTCGCCTGCCCGAAGATTACAACGTCGCCGACATCGAGCCCAATAGCATCTTGCTTGAGGATGAAATTGAGGCCGAACGGGTATGGTTAGGGGATGAATTTGCAATCGCGAAGTTCAGCCGGAGAGAGGTAAAGGAAATGCTTGCTGAGGTGGAAACACCTGCCGAGGTGGAACTGGTTGTGAGCGGTGAACTTAGTGACGGGACTATATTTGAGGGTACGGATACGATTAGAGTAATAGATAAAGGCCGCAGAGAAAATAAGTTGGGCACGAAAAAGCCCAAAGAGCACAAAAGGGTTAAAAAAGTTAGCCGCAGAGGACCTGGGGGCGGCCTTTGGCCGCAAGCAAAAACTTCAAAGCACTAAACACCTCTGCTTTTGGGGTGTGGCAATGACAGTGTTAAAAGTAGCAGGCTCCGCATTTTAGCGGAGCCGATTATTTCGGGGCAGTCATGTGGTATGTCAAGCCGGGAAAACTTTTGTGGCGCAGGGGCCCTTTTTTCCCTCTCCAATCTCGAACTTGACCTTCTGACCTTCCTGAAGGGTGGCATAGCCTGCTGTCATGATTTCGGAGTGGTGGACAAAGAGGTCGTCGCCTTCGTCATCGGGGGTAATAAAGCCAAAGCCCTTCTTTTCGTTAAACCATTTTACTGTACCTGTACTCACTATTTACTCCTGTGGCCATTAGAGCGGCCGTAAATTTGTTGCGTGTCTCTCACATTCTATAAAGAGGATACTCCTGAGAGACGAAAGAATATACTCGAAAACGGCGGTATTATAGCACAAGGAGGAAAGGTTTCAAGGGAAAATAAATAAAAATTGCGGTAATTTGGGGGCGTGGGCCAGAGCCCATTAGAGTCGGTGGGACTTTAGGCAATAGGGGAGGCAGCGGGCAAATTGCGGCGTCATTTTTTTAGGGCGTTGTCGAGGTCGGCGATGATGTCTGCGGGGTCTTCGCAGCCGACGGCGAGACGGAAGAGGGTGTCGGTTATACCGAGGGCGTATCGCTGCCTTCTGGAACAGTCGTAGTAGGTGACCAGCGCGGGGTGGGTGATGAGGGTCTCGACGCCACCGAAGCTGGGGCCGATGTAGCAGAGGCGGAGGCGGTCGAGGAACTGCTTTGCGGTGCTTAGGTTTCCCTTTGTCTCGAAGGTGACAACGCCGCCGCCACCTTGCATCTGGGCGATGGCGACCCGGTAATGGGGGTGGGATTTGAGGAAGGGGTAATAGACCTTTTTTATGCGGGGGTGGGATTCGAGGAATTTGGCGACTTCGAGGGCGGTTTGGTTTTGCTTTGCGACGCGGAGGGGGAAGGTTTTCAGGCCTCGCAGGAGCAGGTAGCAGCAGTGCGGGTCGATAGTTCCGCCCATAGACTTGTGGAGGTCTCTTATTTTTTCGATGAGTTCCTTTCGGCCGAGGACGACTCCGGCGAGGATGTCATTGTGGCCGGCGAGGTATTTGGTGCAGCTTTGGAGGACGATGTCCATTCCGAACTCAATGGGGCGCTGGTTAAATGGGGTGGCGAAGGTGCTGTCGATGAGCGTGAGGACGTTGTGGCGGTCGGCGATTTTTTTTATTTTGACGAGGTCGAAGATGTTGAGGTATGGGTTTGTGGGGGATTCGGAGAAGATGAAGCGGGTGTTTTTCCTGACGGCGCGTTCGAGCTTGCGGTAGTCGCCGAATGGGACGATGGTGCAGCCGATGGCGAACTGCTTTAGGTATGAGCGGCAGAATTCGAGGGTTTTTTTGTAGCTGTCGTCGGTGATGACGATGTGGTCGCCGGACTGTACGAGTGAGAGGATGGTGGTAGTTATTGCGCTCATGCCGGAAGAGAAGACGACGCAGTCTTCGGCACCGTCGAGGTTTGCAAGTCGGGCCTCGGCGATTTTGGCGGTGGGGTTGCCGTATCGGCCGTATTCGAAGTGCTCTTTGCCCTTTTTGGTGTAGTCCTCAATGCCCTTGCTGCCTCTGAAGGTGTACGTGGAGGTCTGGATGATGGGGGTGGTGATGGAGTCGGCGTATTTTCTTCTGGGCTCGCCGGCGTGGATTGAGCGTGTGGAGAGGGATTTTCGGTTGCGCCGGATTTTTGGCCTTTTAGGAGACTGAGGCATATTTGGTTCCTTTCGCGATAAAAGTGGCAAAGGAGCTTCGGTACATCGTTTTCACGGTTCGTTGTTTACCGTAAAGGAGGAGCAAATTCAAGTAAATTCTGATTAGGCAGTGTTTAGGGGTCTTGTCCGAAATGTGCTTTATAGTCGGCGGGGGTGTCGATACTGATGCGGGCGGCGGGTACGGAAGTTTCGAGTTCGGTGACTTTATCTTCGTTCGAGTAGAGGACGTATCTTGCACCCTGGTCTTCGGGGGCGTTTAGCAGTTCGTGGAAGAGGGACCTGGCGAAGAGTGTGGGGTGGCCTCTTTCTTTATTAAAGACAGGGACTATGATGGGGCCGGCGGTTTGTTTGAATCTGGCGATGATGCTGTTGACGAGGTCTTTGGTGATGAAGGGGCTGTCGACGAGGCAGAGGAGGATGGCTTCGGTATCCTCAGGAATATTTTCGAGTGCGGCAATCAGGGAGGAGAGCTGGCCTTTTTGATAATTTTTGTTTATGACAACGCTTGTCTCAGAGAGGTCGATGGATTTTTGGATGGTGTCGGCGTGTGCTCCGAGGACGACGGTGATTGTGTCAACGTCCGAGGATTTGAGGACGGAGATGATTTGCTCGAGGAAGGTTCTGTCTTTGAATTTGAGGAGGGGTTTTGGCTTTCCCATTCTCTTTGATTCGCCGGCCGCTAATATTACTGCGTTTATCATAGGTTTTGCTCTTCAGGCTTTGTTCAAGCTATTGTCATATGGTTTGGTTGGGGAGTAGTCCCGAGTCTTCTTATTTTTACGAGTTCGGCGACGATGCTAAAGGCGATTTCTTCGGGTGTAAGCGCACCAATTGAAATACCGATGGGGGAATACACCCTGCTCAGGGACTGCTGGGGGACGTTTCTTTCGTTGAGATTTTTTAAGATGGCGGAGGTCTTTTTCCTGCTGCCTATCATTCCGATGTATTTGGCGTTGGTTTTGAGGGCCTTTTCGAGGACGGTCTGGTCGGACTTGTGTCCCTTAGTAACGATGACGATGTAAGAATTGTCGTTGGTGTCAAGCTGACCGAAGACGTTCTCATAGTGGTCAACGATGATATTGTCTGCATCGGGGAACCTGTCTTTGTTTGCGAATTCGGGCCGGTCGTCCCATACGGTAACCCGAAAATTCAGAGATTTGGCGTATCTCGAGATGTGGCTGGCGAGGTGTCCTGCGCCGAAGATGAAAAGTTTTGGCTGTTGGGAGATGGTTTCAATGAAGATTTGTGTGCCGTCGGGCAATGTTGTCTTTGTTGTTTGTTCTTTTGCAACGATTTGTTTTACAGACTTGATGGTTTCGGGGGAGAAATTAAGGCCGGTGAAGGTATCAGGATGCCCGACATTTTTGAGGAGGATTTTCTCGGGCGACTTTTCGGGAGAAATTATTGAGATAAGGGCAGCGTTTGGGGGATTGTCGGCAGTTGAAAGGTCTTTGAATAAGGGAAGGGAGTTTTTATCAAAGGTTTCAATAAGAAGTTCGATTAAGCCGCCGCAAATTGGCTTTTGGTCATCCGGCGTACCATCGAGGTCAAATGAGCAGAGCTGAGTTTGAGATTTTGGCAGCAGATTTTTGGCCGTGGTAATCATTTCGGCTTCGATGAAGCCGCCTCCGACGGTGCCGAGGGTTTGGGCATTTTTGCCCCAGACGAGCATTTTGTAGCCGACTTTGCCGGGGGTGGAGCCGGTAGCTGATATGACCGTTACGAGGGCGACATTTTGGCCGGCTTCGAGGAGCTGGGCGGCTTTTTTGTATATTTGGCGGTCGTTCATAGTTTGGGGGCGGACATTGTAATTTGTCGAAATTGATTTCTGTCTTGCATTGTCGGCGGTTCATTGTATAACAAAACGGTGTAATGAGAAACGGGCTTTTTTATTTAATAGCCGGGGGCTGAGTCTTCTAAAAGGAGGCTGATACGATGGAAAAGATTTCTTTTAAACTCAATGGCAAGCCTACGACGCTGACTGTGGATGGTGAGCGGTCGCTGTTGTGGGTATTGCGCAGCGACCTTGGGCTTACGGGGACCAAGTACGGCTGCGGTGTGGGCTTATGCGGGGCGTGCACGGTTATTGTGGGCAATAAGGCAGTGCGGTCATGTCAAGTTGCTATGAAGGATGTAAAGGGAAAAGAGGTCCTTACTATTGAGGGGTTAGCGAAGGAGGGAAAGCTGCATCCTGTGCAGGAGGCGTTTGTAAAACATGATGCGCTGCAGTGCGGGTTCTGTACGCCGGGGATGATAATGAATGCGTATGGCCTGTTGCTGGAAAATCCGCGACCGAGCCGGGCGGAGATTATAGAAGAGATGGATAATAACCTTTGCAGATGCGGGGCGCATAACCGGATTGTAGAGGCGATTGAAACGGCGGCGACAGCGATGAAAGGAGGTGAGCGGTCATGAGAGAGGAACGGAGTGGAAATGTTGAGTGTAGTGAAACGACTGATGCGGGCTTAAGCCGGCGTGAATTCTTGAAGGCCCTTGGTGGCGGAATCTTCATCTTTTTCTGTGTGGGGGATTCTTCAACTTTAGGCGCTGTGAACAGGCGGGACTGGGGGTATCCGGAGGATTTTAACGCTTACCTTAGAATCGGCGCGGATGGAAGGGTCAGCTGCTTTACCGGCAAGATTGAACAGGGGCAGGGCGTAATTACATCACTGGCGCAGACCTTGGCGGATGAGATTGATGTTGCTTTAGAATCAGTAGATATGGTCATGGGTGATACGGACCGCTGTCCGTACGACATGGGGACATTTGGGTCTTTGACGACGCGGTTTTTCGGGCCTGTGCTGCGAGAGGCGGGGGCGGAGGCGAGGTCGGTCCTGATGGAATTAGCGGCTGAGCAACTGAATATGCCTCGCGAAAGGCTTACTATAGAGAATGGGGTAATATTCGATAAGAGCGAGAGGGGCAAGCGGGTTACTTATGCGCAACTGGCGAAGGGCAAGATAATCGAGAGGCATCTAAAGAAGAAGCCTAATGTGAAGAGTGTGTCTGAATTTAAGGTCATCGGCAAGCCGACGCTGCGGCAGGATGCCGTGGAGAAGGTAACCGGCAAGGCGAAGTATGCGGCGGACATTCGGCCGGAGGGGATGTTGTATGCGAGGATTCTGCGGCCTCCGGCGCACGGCGCGAAGTTGAAGAGCGTGGATACCTCGGCGGCGGAGAAGACCGAAGGCGTTCGGGTGGTCAGGGACGGTGATTTGGTAGCGGTGCTGTGCAAGAGTCCCGATGGGGCGGAGAAGGCGCTGGCGAAGGTCAAGGCGGAATTTGATGTGCCGGAGGCGAAGGTTGACGATAAGAATATTTCCGAGCATTTGCTTAAGAGCGGTGTGGAAGATGACGTGGAGGACGAGGCAGGTGATATCGAAAAGGGAGAGAAGCTTGCGGATGAGGTGGTTGAGCGGACATACGTGAGCGGTTATGTTGCGCATGCTCCGGTAGAGCCGCATGCCGCTGTGGCGAAGGTGGAAGGCAGCAAGGTCACTGTGTGGGCGTCGACCCAAACTCCCTTTAGGCTCAAAGACAATATAGCGGAGGAATTGGGAATAGCTAAGAAGAACGTGCGTATTATTACGCCATTTGTGGGTGGAGGATTCGGCGGGAAGACGAAAAATGCACAGGCGGTAGAGGCGGCGCGGTTGGCGAAATTGGCGGGCAGGCCGGTTCAGGTGGCGTGGACACGGGCGGAGGAATTCTTCTATGATGCCTTTCGGCCGGCCTCGGTGATTAAGGTAAAGTCGGGGGTTACGAAGGCGGGCAAGGTTGTTCTCTGGGACTTCGATATTTATTATGCGGGGGGGAGGGGTTCGAAGCTGTTCTATAATGTGGTGAACCATCGGACGACCACGTACGGGGACGGAGAAGATGCGCCGAGGGCGCATCCGTTTGCGACGGGCGCCTGGCGGGCGCCGGCCAACCACAACAATACGTTCGCAAGGGAATGCCAGATGGATATTATGGCGGAGAAGGCAGGGATGGACCCGGTGGAATTTCGGCTGAAGAACCTGACGGACGAGAAAATGAGAGGAGTCCTTAAGGCGGCGGTGGAGAAATTCGGCTGGACGCCGGCGAAGGCACCGAGCGGCCGGGGTATCGGTGTTGCGCTGGGGATTGATTCGGGGACGTATGTGGCGACGATAGCGGAGGTTGGCGTGGACAAGAGAAGGGGAAGCGTTAAGGTCAAGCGGGTGGTATGCGTGCAGGATATGGGCCTGGTGATTAACCCGCAAGGGGCCAGGCTGCAGATGGAAGGTTGTATCACGATGGGGTTGGGCTATGTGCTGTCGGAAGAGGTGCATTTCAAGGGTGGGGAGGTCCTTGACTTGAACTTTAATACGTATGAGCTGCCCAAATTCTCGTGGGTGCCGAAGATAGAGACGGTGACGATAGAGGCGGATGACCAGCCGCCGCAGGGGGGCGGGGAGCCGGGGATTATCTGCTTAGGCGGGGCGGTAGCCAATGCTATTTACGACGCGATGGGGGCGAGGGTGCTGCAGCTTCCGATGACGAGAGAGAGGGTAAGAGAGGCAATGGCACAAGGACAGCAGATAGCGGTTAGCGGACAGCGTGCAGTGGTTTGGAAAAGGATGGGTGGTGGGGGATTTTTGGTTGAATTAGGAGAGGGAATTGGTAGAATGCGGTGAAAGGGAAACTATGGCTTGGAATCGAGGAATTAAAAGGCTTGGTTGTGTAGCCAGACGCTTAATATGGGAAATATCAGTGGACGTGTAAATCATGGCCGAGGAAGAACCTAAGAAAAAACGCGGCGTCGTAAAAAAAATCCTTAAGTGGTTTGGGCTGGGGGTGTTAGGACTTCTGATAATATTAGGGCTTATCTTCCAAGCTCCGTGGAAGGTTATGGCACTCCTAGTTGTCTTTTTTCTGGCCCTCACTGTCCTCCCAAGACCCGGCCGCAAGTGGTTTTGGGCCGGTGTCGGCGTAGTCGTTATAGCATTGATTGTGTGGGTTTTTCTGCCTGAGGGGGATAGAGATTGGCAACCGTATTCATTCGATGATGAGTTAGCTGTTCTCGAAGCTAAACATATAATACCTGATGAGGAAAACGCGGCTTTAATCTACAACCAACTCTTGGAAGCTGAGAGGGAGGTAAACGACATTAATGTGCCCGAGGGTTGTTATGACCTGGCAGAAAGTAGTTTGTTATCAAGTGAGGAAGACACTGAGGTTGCAGAGTGGCTTGTTGGACAGGAGAGTACAGTAAAATTGCTTCTTGAGGCTGGGAAGATGGAAAGATGCCATTTTCCAATAGATGCTAGTCCTATGATGTCCGAACAGATGGAGCGAAATAGTGTTATGAGACAGTGGGCAAGACTGCTTCTCTGCTCAGGTAATATTGATTATCGGGAGGATCGTATGGAGCAGGGGCTTGACAAATATCTTGCGACACTTCGAATGGGAGGACACATACGTCAGCAGCCGTCAATGTTAGACTTCTTTATAGGGATGGCTATCGAAGGCCTTGCCCGGACACAGTTGAATCAGTTCTGTATTACAGGTGTCCCAACTGAAGAACATATAAGAGTGATAGAGGAAAGCCTCACAAAGCTTAAATACGATTGGAGGTCTGACTTGCCTCGGTTTCTTGAGCATGATAAGTTGCTCATGAAGAATATGGTATGTGGTTCTGCATACGAGATAAATGCAGAGGGCAAAGTAAGGTTAAGTCGTGACCCACTTGCAAGGATGAGGGCTGAGTTCCCTGATGAGATGCCAACCTTAACGTACTGGCAAAAAAAACTTTTCAGAGCTTATATTATATTGGGCTGGTTTGTCATGCCATCTACCCCGCAGAAGGCCGGGGGAATTATTGATGGGAGATTCGAAAAGCATTATTTCATGGCTAAATCGGACTTTGACTGGAACCGAGAACCCCAGAGTCTGTTGTCAATACTGAAGGAGCGGAGCTGGACGCCCATCAGATTTAATTTTGAGTACTTAGTAGATCTTATGGTTGATATGGGTAAAGGAACGTATTATGAGATACATGATTTATATCTTCTTGCCCATGCCAGAAAACAGGGGACTTTGATATTAACTGCTTTGAGACGTTTCAAAAATGAAACAGGAGATTGGCCTGAGAAGTTGGACGACATCCAACATCTAGTCCCCGCTGATACTTTGGTTGACCCGGTTGCTGGGGATTCGTTTGTCTATAGGCTGACTGATGAAAACTTTACGTTGTATAGTAAGGGCAAGAACAATATTGATGAGGGTGGAGAATACGATGTTGATTACTTGGATGGTGAAACCGGCCCTGATGACCGTCCAATCTGGCCGCCGAGGAGTTGCAAGTCAGAAGAGGAGCAGGAAGATGGATGAGGAAAAAAACTGGTACAATAAAAGGGAGTAGACCAGACGATTGATATAATGGTGCGGTGAAAGGAACTTTGCCGAAAAGGGAAATATCGGATTAAGCGAGAAGGAACATTGCTATGTCTGATAAAAGAAATAGAACTTCACGAGCTTTACCTGTTTGTTTTGCAATAGCATTTGCATTAGGTACGAGTGGTTTTTTTCTTGCTGAATATTACACCGAGATGGCGATTGGTTCTCCCAGCTCAACAAGTGCTTTGGTATTTGTTTTTTTATTACCATATGCTGTTATTAGTGGATTAGTTGGTGCTGTTATTGGTTATCTCATTACTGAAGTATATCCCTTTTGTGGTTTTAAACCTCTATCCAAATTAAGATCTATAGGCTTGCTGTTTCTAATCTCATCTGCGATAGTTTGTGCTCCAACTTTCTTAGGTTTTATAATAACAAAATTTTTTATAAACCACACAAGACCGAGAGTTCTTTTTACTAATGGTATCATTTACCAAAAGGCAGGAAATCCAAATCCTTTAATTAATAAAGAGAGCTTACTGTTAAATGATAAGTCTCTCCCAGACACATTAATCTGGAATAATAAGAAAATATCGATTACATTTTCTGATCGTTCAATAAAAATAAGACATCCGGGCCGTAACTTAATTGCCAAAGAATCCTTATGGACCTATGAATACATAAGTGAAGTTCAGGCAATTGAAGGGAAACTTTTTCCTGAGCAAGAGAATTATTTGGCAATCCTTGCCGATTTAAGAGCTACATCACATAGAGCGATGCTGTATATTTATTCACCAAAGGCGGAATTGGTGTATCAGGAGATGCTTGAAAGTTACGGCCAAATAAAACTTTTTACAGAAAAAGATCCAAATTCAAATTTAGAAATACTACATGTAAAACATCGCCGTACTGATTATATCTTTTTACCGTTAGAGGAAATGATTCAGAGATAGACTGAATTAGTGTTGTTTAAGGATCTGAAGAATAAAAAGAATATAACAGACCAACTGAATGACGATCAGAGTGAGCAAAATCAATAAGTAAATCAACGGGCAATCGGTAGAATGGTGCGGTGAGAATTTGAGAATGGAGATATGAATAATTAGAAAGCCAACAAATCACTTTTTTTGTTTTAGTTGAAAGGAAGTCTGAAATGAATCATATAAAATTTAGTAATTTGATTGTTATTACTTGTGTAGCTCTTGGGCTTCTTGTTGCCGCAGGATTGATTAGTAATTTCAAATTATGGAGTCTTCTCGGCAGTTATACTGTTCCTTGGTTCTGTTCTTCTCTTGCAATTGCTATTTTACTTGTTGCCATGACCTCTGCTCTCACGGATTGCCCCCCAGCCACAATTCCTGTTTACCGTGTGCTCGTAGCCATAGTAGGGACATCGGTGGCAGTTGGTGTTGGTATGTTAGTCGATGCTTATTCGTACAACGTTCCAAAGGATTGGGCAGGTAGTCTTGCAGAATGGGCAGGTTTCATGATGATAGTTATTGTTGTTTTCTGGATTCCGAGAGAAAGCAATAAAAACACTACTTGCTAGATTATGGGCGGTCAGAGGCAATCGTTAGAATGGTGCGGTAATGAGTAACTATAAGAGAGATTGTGCAAAAGCAATGAAATGGGCGAAATGGCCTTTTCTTGTATTAATACTTGTTGCAGCAACGGTAGTGCTTGTCACAAAATCCGAAGGAAATACAACCATCAGCGGCAGGATATTTGGGTACTATTTCAGAATAATATTTTCATTTGCTATAATCTCTACTGCGTTCTCCATTTTTTACTACGCATTGATACTTGAACGAATGTCTGCTGATTATCCCGATGAATTTCAGCAATTAAGTGTGCCTCGTTCACCTGTTCTCTTTTGGAGAAACCTCAAATTAGCCAAAAGTCTTGGTGATAATATGCTTAAACGTTGGGCTAAAAGGGGATTATTTTGGTTTTGTGGTGCGCTTAGTTTGTTTGTTACAGTACCACTTGGTATAGTAGTTTTTGTTATTTCGCTACGAATCTGGGGATAGTCCATAGTTGGCAATCGTTAGAATGGAAAGCCGCTAAAGCGGAATTATGAATTATGAAGGAAGAGTGAGAATGAGAATGCGGTGAAAGGGAACTTATTTGAAAGGGGATATTATGAGAGCGAAAGAGGACATGTATGAGTGAGCGACAATGCTCAACTTGCAGGTTCTGGGAGCCAACACAAGAGGACCTTCATCGCGCAGATGGCAAGGCGATGGATACTATTGTGACGTATGGATGGTGCGAAAAAGACAGGCACGCAAAATTTGCCTATCAATTGTGCGACTCCTATGAACCGGAGTCGCAATAGCAAAACCAATAAGTAAATCGGGACGGTTGGAGGGAATTGATAGAATGGTATGACCGCTGAAGCGGAATTATGAATTAAGAATTACGAAGTATGAAGTAAGAATTATGAAGAAAGCAGAGGACAACACGCAAGGGCAAAAGGCAAGGACAAGTAAACTGGCGGTAGCATCTGCAGTGATATCTCTGGTGCTATGTATAGGTTGTGTCTGGTTTATATTAGCGAGTCAAGGCGCACATTCCGAAACCTTATATCCTTTCTTATTTGTTTTCCCGTTGGCGACCTCCTTGCTCGGACCTTTGGCTTTTCTACTTGGGCTTTGGAGCTTAATTAAAATAAAAAAGAGCAGGGGATTGTTGAAGGGGTATATCTTCGGGTGCGCAGCGCTATTAGTGTCGGTGGTCTCTTGGCATTATGCGATGGTGGCGGTCGGCGAGATAAAGCCAGAGGCCAAAATAACGCTTTGCCAATACAATATGATGAACTTTGCAGAGGCGTTGCGTTCTTACAGCAATGATTACGGCGGCAAATATCCTACGCCTGATAAATGGTGCGACTTGCTGACGGAATACAAAGAGTGGCCTGAAGACCTATTAAGGTGTCCAACGGGAAAAGGAATGAGAGTGGTGGGGGGATATGCGCTTAATCCGAATGCGACGCCGACATCTGCGTCAGATGTAGTGCTGGTCTTTGAAACCAATTGTGATTGGGAGCGGTGTTGGAACCGTTTCGGTGGGGCGGAGATATTGACCTTCGATAATCACCGCAGGCCAACTTTATTGCCACGCGAAGGAAACTTTTTTGTCGAATGTTGCAATATATTGTTCAATGACGGCAGCTTGGAGTTGATATACCCTGAGCAACTTGGCGATTTGAACTGGGGAGATGAGCCGAGCAATAAGTAAATCGGGCAATGGTTACAATGATATGGTTAACTTTTCTGAAAGGGGATATTATGAAAAAGGGGCTATTCTGGATTGTGGGCACAGCAGTGATTTGCCTATGTGTTGGTGTCGTATTTGCGAAGATTCAACCGCATAAAGGCGCTCAATCGCACATAGGCACTCAATGGGAATACGGTTGGTATTCTTCAAGTATTGCCGGCACACGGGGTCATCAGTTCTGTTGGGTCACACCGACTGGAAGTATTATTGAGAAAAAGGAAAAGGACGTTTGGGAAAAAGAAGGATTTAGGACTAAAGATGGGAATTTACTTGCCGATTGGTTTAATTTTTTGGGGAAACAGGGCTGGGAACTGATTTGTGTAGATACGCAAAGTTCCAAAACTGCTTCTGAGAAACATTATTGGTTTAAGAGACGTAGACAACAAAGGAGATATGATATCACATTATGATGTAAGGAAACGTTGCCAAGAGAATCGCCAACGTATCGACCCCGAGACAGAACCTGGTGCGTACAACAGCTTGTCGTCTGTCAAGAGGAGGCGGAACAGCAAAAAAATAGTAAACGGGGAGGCGGAGGAAACGCGATAGGTGACGGGCATTTGTGGGGGGTGATTTTTTGATAATTTTGTTGTGGTTTGGGTGTTGTGGGGGTATAATTATATTTGCAGATATTGGAAGAGGGCCCCGCTACAGGCCTGTTTGTGAGGATGTTTGGATTACGAGGGCCATCTAATGGCCGGGTCTTCGGTCTAAATGGAATAAAGGAAGGTTTAAGGAGGGTACGAAGATGGCAAGCACACGCCTTTTGGTTACCTTATTGTTGACGGTTCTATTTACTGTGAGCAGCACATCGGGTGAAATCATCGACGAGTTTACGGAGGCTCCGAGCGGCTCGCTCGTGGTATCGACGGGGTGGACGCATGCTCAGGCTTTCAGCGTTACAGACAGTCCGACGATGACGGAGGTAGTATTGAATCTGGAGCGGGACGAAGGGAGCACGGGCAGCGTGATTGTGCAGATTCGCTCATCTGATGCGGACGGGGACCCATCGGCGAGTGTGATAGTTACGATGTCGTGTGCAGTGAGCGAGATTCCGACGGATACAGCGAAGTGGGTTTCGTTTGAGCCGGCCGCACCGCAGGCGCTTTCGGCGGGCAAGTACTGGATAGTGTGTAAGGTCAGCGGGGGCTCGGATGCAGAGATAGACTGGCAAGTGAAGGGTGGCAATCCGAATGGGGTCGGGCACGATACTATGACGAGCTTTGACGGGGGCAGCACGTGGACGGTACTGCAGGCCTCGGATGCGAATTTTAGGGTGTTTGGTACGCGGACGCCGAAGACCACGACGACGACGGTGGTTGCGAAACCAAGCACGGTCGCGGTGAACGGGGTGTGTACGATTGAGGTTACGGTTGTTGACTCGGACACGAACTCGGTTCAAGGGCAAGGGACGGTGACACTGACGAAGGACGGGGGGACGTTCGGCAGTGACGAGGTGACATTAGAGGACGGGACGGCGTCGACGACGTGGACGGCACCGGGGTCATTAGGCAGTTACACTATCACTGCGGACTTCAACGACTACTCATTCGCGGGGATAGTTTATCAGGACAGCAACGATGATACGAGCATAACGGTTGTTGCGAAGACTTGTTCGACGGTGACGGATTTAACGCTATCGCCTAATTCGACGACGACGCGGAGTACGATAAATATTTCGGTCAGTATTGTGGACGGTAACAGCCTTCCGGTTCCCGACGGGAATGTAACATTTACGTGCAATACGGGCAGCTTTGCGGACAATCCGGCGGACGTATCGGGTGGTTCTGCATCTACGACGTGGACAGCGGGGAACAGTACGGGTGAGTTTACCATCACTGCGAATTATTCGGGTTACGACGGCGGGACGGTCAAGTACGGGGAGAGCAGCGATTCGAACGATGTTACGGTGGATTATACGGATGTGAACACGACGACGTATGTGGCAGTGTCACCGCAGTATCCCTATAAGAATGGGAGTACATATGTGTTAGTGGAGGTGAAGGATGGGGGTAGTGTATATGTACCGGGGGGGACGGTGGAGCTATCCTGTACGTCGGGGACGTTCGATAATAACAGTATAACGCTCCAAGGGGGCAAGGGATACACGAAGTGGCATGCGCCTTCCACCGCGGGCGGAAGGACGATATATGCTACGTATCAGCAGCATACAGGAAGGGGAAACAGGTATCTTACGAGCAGCGACAACTGCACAGCGCTGGTTGTGCGGGACACCGACAACACAAAAGGGAAGCTATCGTGGTTTAGTCAATGGGTATCGGACTATTCGTGCTGTTCCTGGCTGTCGTCGCTTCCTCTGTCAGAACCGCAGAGCAGGGGCTTTACTAATACGCTTACCTTGTCGGCCGGATGGTGTGGGGACGAACATCGCAACAGCGGGGCACGGGCGGACTATATGAAGAGTGTGTGGCCGGGTGATGAGGACGGTTACATGGACAAGCATGATATTGTGTGGTACAACGGGCACGGGTATCCTTGGTGCGTTACGTTTACCGACCCGTGGTACGAGAGAGACCTTGGGTATTCGGAGGCGTTGGATGCGTGGGGTGACAAGGACACGGAGTGGGTGGCACTTAAGACGTGTCAGGTTATGTCGATGCATCCATTCTGGGCGGATACAATGGACGGGGTACACTTGGAGTGCGGTTTCCATACGAACGCGGAAAGCAGCGATACTTATGGGCAGGAATTTGCGAAGTTTATGATAAAAGACAGTGTGTACCATCAGGCGCACCGCGTGCACCAGGCGTGGTTTCTTGCTGCGGACGCGACACACGGGACCGATAAGAAGCAGCGGGTGATAGGCGAGAGCAAGGCGATGTTCGACGACCATTTGTGGGGGCAGGGATATGTAAATGATGACCCGTCGGATGATGGTTGGTATTGGGCGGTTGACCACGATGTAAAAGACATGTGTTCGCCGGTGGCGGTTTCGGGCGGGCCTTACGACGTGAATGTGGGGGAGACGGTGCAGTTCGATGGGTCAGGGTCGTTTGACCCGGACGGCGGGGATTATCTGTTTTATGTATGGGACCTGAACACGGCGGCGAATACGGATTCGAATGACTGGGACAATAGTGGTCTTGACAGCGCATGGGATGATGCGGACTTGTGGGGGGTTATGCCGACGTGGGTTTTTGATACAGCGGCGACGTACAATATACGGCTGATGGTGATTGATGATGACTGGCACCTAGCGTCAGATTACAACACGGTTACGGTTAATCCGGGCGGCCCGCCGAAGAAGGCGGGGGATGGTGTGATAGTTTTGTCGGACGGTAACGAGATTGAGATTGTGGATAATTATCCGGGTCTGCCGAATGAGGTTCAATTGCCGTTAGTGCTGATGGTTGGGACGGTGATGGGTTATAATGAGATGATGGAGGTTGCGGATTATTACGGGATGGAGGGCTCGGCCGGAGTGGACGATTCGGGCAACTGGACATGGGTGGACGGCGATAACGACCTTATAATCAATCGGTATACGGGGGCCGTGATGTACGTGGACCGGGAGAAGGCTTACGTTCACTGGACGGACCCATGTGATTTGCCGGACGATGCGGAGGCCATTGCAGTGGCGGATGCGTTCTTGAACGGGAACGGTATTAGTCGAGACGGTGCGGTTGTCGACGGCGTTACGGATATTTTGCGTTTGGAGGGCGAGAAAGGCGAGCGGACGCCAACCTCGAGAGTGTCATTTCAGCGGCGGGTGAACTACCGGAGGACGATAAGCTATATGGGGACGCCGTATCCGGTTGTTGGGCCCGGCGGGAAGATTATAGTTTTGATGGATGAGTACCGTGATGTGATAATGTTTGTTAAAGTCTGGCGGCACGCATATACGGATATGGAGGTTCCGCTGTACCCGCCGGTGCAGGCGATTTCTGATTTTCATCGTTTGGCGGAGAAGGCGCTGATTGGCAACAGTCTTATTCCACCGTGCAAGAGGATAGAGATTGATAACGTGGCGGTTGGTTATTATGAAGATGATTTTGTTACGCAGCAGACGATGATTCTGCCGGTGTACATCCTTGATTTGACGTGCCAGGATGATAAGGGGGAAAAACAGGTGCAGGTTTATATGTCGGCGGTGACGCAGCCGCTTGAGGTGACGATTGAGGAGCCGAACGCTGCTGTGGACGTGAACTACGGCGAGGCGGTTACGTTTACGAGTTCGGTTGTGGGAGGCGCGGCGCCTTATACGTACGAATGGGAGTCCGATGTGGATGGGCTGCTGACAACCGACGCGAATTTTGTAACCTCGTCACTGAGTGTAAGGTATCTGAGCAATGGCTGTGTCTGTGACGTTCTGCCTCACAGCATTTCGTTGAAGGTAACCGATTCATACGGCTTTGAGACAACTGAATTTATACAAGTGACGGTCCATGGGCTGTGCGCGGACTTTGACCGTGACGATACTGTGAATCTGGTGGATTATGAGAGACTTGCCGCCTGCTGGCTGGCCGAGATAGGGGATTCGGGGTATGACGAAAAGGCGGACTTCGACGCGGACAGCATTGTTGATATGAAGGATTTGTGTGTGTTGACGGGCGAATGGCTTCAATAAGGAATAGAAGTCCGTTATATTTGTCAAGCTGGATTTAGAGAGGAGCACAAGGGGCGTTTTCGGAGTGTTTTCAGTGATGCTGACCTATCGTGTCCGTTGAAGTGGGACATTCTGGTCGGGTGATTATTTGCGTTCGTTTAGGAAGTCCCAGATGGAGTAGGAGTCGAAGGTGAGGTTGCACTTCGGGCACTTGATTCTGCATCGGATGGGTGAGTCGACCTGTACGAGGGGGGATTTGATTTGTTCGTTTTCGAAGCATTGTTTGCAGAAGGGGCCCTCGGTAATCTTGTGTTTTGCATCGGTGAGATAATAGGCGGAGTCCTTATAGATGAAATTATCCTGAGATGAGAGGGCAGCGCGGAGGCGGGCCATTGCCTTTTCTTTGTTTTTTAGCTGTTCGAGGAGGTCCGTGACTTCGGCCTGGATGTAATTGAGCTTTTGCTGGAGCTCGGGATTGTCAGTTTTCCGGGCGAGTTTGAGGGCGTGTTTGATATCTTCGGTTATGCCCATGGTTCGGGCCCTCGACGGATAAGAATAAGACCTAATTAGTACTAAAGTTGATTTTAACGGATGTGTCTGTGGTTTGCAAGGGTATTTTTCAACTGGTAGCTGATTTTGAGGGTGGGGGGGGTTATTTTTTTCGTCGTCGGACGATGAAGAAGACGACGATGACGGTAACAATTATGATTATGAGGACTTCGCCTTGTCCGAAGAGCACGGCCAGCATTTTCGCTTTTGTCTCCTGATTTGCAGGTTATCCTGTTATTGCAAAGCAGCGGGTGAGAGGATAACGGACGAGGGAGGATTTGTCAAGGTGAGTGAGTGCAGCTGGGGACGGGTTATTCTTCGCAGCGTGCGGATTGAGAGGCCACTACGCGGTTTCGGCCGGAGCGTTTTGCCTGGTAAAGGGCATCATCCGCCCGCTGTAGTATGGTTTCGCCGGAGTCAGCGGAGGTGGCGGCGGGGTCCCACTCTGCGAGGCCGCAGCTTATCGTAACCGCGGCGATGTTGGGGATTGAGATGTTTTTGACCTGGTTCCGGAGTCTTTCCAGGAGCATTTTGGCGGAGGTGAGGGTCGTTTCAGGCATCAGGAGCACGAATTCATCACCGCCGTAGCGCGTGATTATGGTGTCAGTCATTCTGATATGTCGAATCATGATTTCGGCCAGCTGCTGGAGCGTGCTATCCCCGGCGGCATGTCCGGCGGTGTCGTTGATATCCTTGAAGTTGTCGAGGTCGACGATAGCGATTGAAAAGGGGTGATTGTAGCGAATTGCTCGTGTGAGCTCGACGTTGAGGACCTTGTCAAGTACGCGCCGCGTGCCGACGCCGGTCAGGGGGTCTATCTCGCTGTCCTGTCTTGCCCTTTGGTAATCATAGTAGAGCTTAGCGTTGGACAGATTGACGCTCAGGATTTCCTGCAGGAGTGAAGCTTTGTAGAGTAATAGTTTTTGTGAGTCCACGATAGAAGACTTGAAGCAGCACATACAGAGGAATCCCTGCCCGCATATATTGCTGCCGGTGTCTTCAGACTCGTCGTAGAGACTAAGCGGGATGATGAGTCGGGGCGGTTTGGAGCCGGCTTTCTGGCACTGGTCATAGACGTCAGCACAACCGACATGTCTATTTTCAACCAGCTGCCTCATTTTGGCCGGTTCGAGCAAATCTCTTCTTGACAGTGGACAACCGCTTCGATGAATCACGAGGTCCGGCGAAGTTTTCTGCGGGAAGCAGAGGACAGCCCGGCCCGCCTGGAAGCTGTTGGGTACTTCGTTTATGGCCAGCGTGATGACCTCTCTGAGGTTGAGGCTTTTCAATTCGGTTGAAAGTAATGCGAGCTGCTCTGCAGCAGCTTTCATTTGCTTATTACTGGAGAGGCGATACGCTATGACGTCTCTGCTGGAAATCATGCCTACGGGCTCGCCATCGGCGACGACGGGGAGGTGTCGTATGTTGTGTTCCGCCATAAGCTGCTCGAGGTCTTCGATTGTGGTGTCGATGGTGCAGGATATCGGGTCTTTGGTCATGATGTCGCCGACGAGCACATCGTTCGGGTCCGTGGCCTTTGTGGTGACTTTGGCGAGAATATCCCGTTCGGTGAGGACGCCGGTAAATTTGCCGTGTGTGTCCAGGACCACAAGGCAGCCTACCTGATGGCTTCTCATTTTTTTTGTGGCCTTGGCGATGGTAGCGTCCTCTTTGGTTGTCAGGAGCTTGCGCGGCTGCTTTATGACCCGCTGAATGTCCTTGACTGTTGGCTCCCACATGTTCTCGTTCCTCTTGGTATGTTGGTTTTTTCTCACTGCATTTATCGGATAAAAAGGGGGCGCTGGTTACTGAAAAATATTTGGCTGAAGGCGTTTTCTTAGCAAAAAGCGGCTATTTTTCGAGGTTGTGATAAATCTTTCGTCGGGGGAGGATATTGCGGCGGTGAGCTTATCGGCGCCATTCGGGTTTGCGGACCATCAGGGGCGGTATGTTCTGAGATTTGCCCCTGCGGTTGGCGTTATTGGCACAGCTTCTATGGTTCGGATACCAAGTGAGATTAAAGGTGGGGATGCCCAAAGCCTCGTAGGTAGCTTTTGAGGGAGCGGATTTTATGTTCCAAGGTAACCTGTTTTTTCTGAATTTGGCAAACATCTCCGTCTCTTTTCTTAGGGTAAGCAATCAGCAACTCCGTCACCCTCCTATCGGCCAATTTGGGAGGTGACTTTTGGAGAAAGAGGTTTCTGAGCACCGGAGTTGAGGTATTTGCGAATAAGGACCCCCTTTTTGTAAGATGTTACAAAAGGGGCCCCTTTTAACGGCTGAATTAGAGGTTAACAGGTATATTTCGTTCGGCGAGGTATTCTTTCATCTGGCGTATGGTGAATGTTCCAAAATGTGCGATTGAGGCTACGAGGACGGCATCAGCGTGTGCTTCAGTGATTGCGTGGTAGAGGTGTTCGAGTGTTCCTGCGCCGCCGGAGGCGATGACGGGCAGGGAGACGGCGTCTGCTATTGCCCTGGTCATTGGGATGTCGTAACCGGCCTGGGTGCCGTCGGCGTCCATGCTTGTTGGGAGGATTTGGCCCGCACCGAGGTCCTGGACTTTTTTTGCCCATTCGGCGGCATCGATTCCGGTTCCGGCGGTGCCGCCAGCGACCATGACTTCGAAGCCGGAGGGTAATTCGGCGTTGCTGTTTGTATCTATCGCGACGGTGATTTTTTCGCTGCCGAATTCGTTGGCGGCTTGCCTAACGAAGTCGGGGTTTTTAACGGCGGCAGTGTTGATGGACGCGCCGGATACGCCAATATTTATGAGTTCTTCGATGGCCCTGCAATCGGTGATTCCACCGCCTACAGTCAGCGGGATTGTAGCCTTCTCGACGGTTCTTTTGACGGCGTCGAGGAGGGTCTTTCTTTTTTCAATGGTTGCTGTGATATCGAGGAAGACCAATTCATCGGCGCCGGCCTGACTGTACGCGGCGGCGTTTTCGGCGGGGTCGCCGACGTCTTTGAGCTGGACGAAGTTGACGCCTTTAACGAGTCGGCCGTCTTTTACGTCCAAACAGGGGATAATTCTTCTATAATCCATATTTTTTGCTCCTGAATTAAGAAACAGTGACTAAAATTCCGGCTTTCAACCTGGTAAAGGAGTATACCAAACTATTTCAGGCAGTGCGAAAAAAAACTTGATTAGAAGCCACAGCAATGTCAGGTTTGAATGATGATTTGACAGTGAAATGATTTTTTTGGAGGGTACGACAATGGCAAAGGTGAAAATGCCGCACGCAGGTCACGACAAGCACTTGTGCTATCTGAACAGTTTAGGCTTTCAGATAAGCAATCCGGAGGACTATAAAAACACTTGTGAAAAACGGCAAATTTCTCTGCAAGGTGTGCGGGCGAGTGGCGGCTGCCGGAAAAAATCTTTGCAAACCTGTGAAGCTGTGAAGGGGCGTCGGTCGCAGACCGGGGAAGGTAAAGAACAGACTCTCGGAGGTTAAAGCAGAGGCGGATGCGTTTGCTATTTGCGGAGGGATTTAATGAAGATTTACTTTTGTTCGGGGCGGGCATAGCTATGCTTAGCCGGAGATAAAAGAGCAATTCATCACCCTCCTCCGAAGCCGGTCAGTCCTTAAGATGGCCGGCTTTTTTTGATGGTCGCGGTGGATGGAAAGGGGGCAGGAGTGTGTCCCTGCGGCAGTTATAGTCAGGTTCAGGGTGTGATATGGTTTTCGGCCCGGCGGTTATGTCGGCGGTTTTTACCATCTTATTTGTTTGATGTTACGCCAACTTGTCGGCTGCAGGTCAATTTCGAGCAATTCAGCGCGGCTGATAAGCCACCGGTTATCGGGCTGTTTTTGCAGCTCTACTTTGACCTTTGTCAGGATTAATCGTTTGTACACCTGATATATGTAACTTCGCTGGTCGAATACTACGCGTACGGTGAAGACTGCGATTGCCTTTGGGCCTGATATGTCTATCGATACGATTCTTTTTATGTTTTTTTCGACGAGGGGCTCTGAAAATTTCCTTCTGCAGAAATAGAGCAGGTCTTTCTTGGTGTTGTGGAGGGAGTCGTGGTAATTGTCAGCGATAATCGGCTCAATCGCATCAGGATTTTCATCTTCGACTGCCTTTACGGCGGCAGTGATTGCAGCGTTGATTTTCTCCAAATCAGTTTGGACAAAGAAGTCCAGTGCGAAGGCGGCTGCGACGAGGAAGATGGGCAGCAACCACAGCCACCAGGTTTGTTTTTCGGCAAGCTTTCCGCGCATGGTCAGCAGGACGAGCAGGGCGATAACTCCTGCTGTCAGCAGTGTCCACGGCTGTTCAAAAATGTTCCACATTTAAACGACGGTTTTTTGACTGATTATGTTTTCTGCTGTAGACATTTATCGGCCATCAACAATTAACTCCGCTACCATTTTATTTTTTTGAGGCGGCGAGTTTTTTTGTGATCGGTCATGCCCGGAGCCAGAGCAGTAATGGTTATGAATCCTTCTGCGAGTGATATTGTGTCGGTAAGGTTTTGTTCGGGTCGGTGCGGTCCACCTGCCAGCTGGAAGACGATTTGGCCCTGTTCGTTTTGCTGGGGGATGTAGTACTCGTGAAATCCTTCGGTTGACTGCGGGACTACCCTTATTCCTTTTGGCTCGCCGTTTGACAATAAGGGGATATTGATATTTATTACTTCACTGTTTTTAAGCGGGAGAAGTTTTTTCAGGATTTTGGTACAGTATTTGGCGGCGGTTTCGAAATCCAGATGTTCTTCGGAGGCGAGACTCATGGCGACGGCGGGGATTTTAAGGAAAGCGGCCTCCATAGCGGCGGCGACTGTGCCGGAGTAGTAGGCGTTTATTCCGGCATTTGCGCCGTTGTTTATACCGGCAACGAGCAGGTCTATAGGCCCATCGTGCAGCTGCATGACGGCGAGTTTTACGCAGTCGGCGGGAGAGCCCTTGACGCTGAAGCCGTTGAACTGGCCATTAATATCAACCTTGTTGCACACGAGGGGCTCTTTGTACGTAATGCTGTGGCTTGAACCGGAGCGACTACCGGCGGGCGCGACGACCGTCACGTCGCCGAGCTTGATGAGCTCTTTGTAAATGGCAGCCAGGCCCGGCGCGAAAATGCCGTCGTCATTTGTCAATAATATTTGCATACGGGCACAGGATAAAGTAAAAGATAGAAAGTAAAAAGTAAAAAGTTTCAGTATTTTATGTTTCAACTAATATGCAGTGGCTGGGTATGGAGAGATATTCGGCGGATAAAGAGTGTGTTGTGATGACGCGGGATGAGGTGCGTGCGTTTGATGCGTGGGCGATAAATACACTTGGTGTGCCGGGGGTGGTATTGATGGAAAACGCGGGTCGCGGTTGTGCCGAGCTGATTCAAGGAAAACTGTCAGGCGTTGCCAGGCCGAAGGTATGTATATTCTGCGGGACGGGGAACAACGGCGGCGACGGTTATGTAATTGCGAGGCATCTTCTGAATCGTGGTTTCGAAGTCGTTGTGGTTATATGTGGAGAGCGCAGCAAAATCAGCGGCGATGCGAAGGTAAACCTGGATATTTTAGAGGGTCTGGGCCAAGCGATTGAACGGTTGAACCTTGAGCAGGAGGATATTGCCGGCCGGATTGGAACCTTCGCGGCTGGGGCGGACATGATTATTGATGGCCTTTTTGGAACAGGACTGAAGGGGCAACTGAGTCAGAGATACAGGCAATTGATAGAGGCGATAAACGCGCAGGAGAGCCCCATACTGGCGATTGATATTCCATCCGGTCTTGACTGCGACAGTGGTCAGCCGCTTGGTGCGGCGGTCAAGGCAAGCTGTACCGTGACATTTGTCGCGGTTAAAAAAGGTTTTATAGTTGGGAGGGCGGCCTGTCAGTATATAGGTGATGTCCTGGTTACCTCGATTGGGGTTGAGCCGGCCGAGTAATACGTCCAATTAAAATGCGCCGGGTCTACCTGCCTGTTCTCTGTAGCCGATAAAGTAGAGGAACCTTTCGAGGTTGAATGTTGGAACCATCAGAGCCTCTGCTCGATTTTGAACTTCCTGGTAATCAGCAAGCTTCTGTAGCGAAGCTTCGTATTTTTGCATGGCCATGGGGTCAACTTCCATTTGTTCGAAAGTCGGCTTTCTAAGAACGCGCGGAACGGTGCCAAGGACGACGAATTCGGTCTCGATGGATACGCTGTCATCGACTCTTCCGCCCCATTTTTGGATGAGGGCTTTAAGCTTATCGGCGGCGTTGCGGTCGCTCTGGCCGTCGCTGTCGAGGTCGAAGTCACCGGCTGCGACAAATACGTTTGTTTTTTCGCTGTCCCAGATTAAATTTGCGATAATGTCGTCGACGATAATGGGTCTTTTTATTTCGGAGCGTATGATTCTTGCTGCGGAGAAGGTTTTTCCGACGCTGAATACTTCGACTTCGGCCTTTCCCCTGCCGTCCTTTGGGATAGGCATATTCTTGTCATAAACGGAGAATGTCAGGCCTCGGTAAACACGGTCATTACTTCCGATACTGAGGTGTACTATCTTTGTAGGGTCATCGATGAGCATTATTTTCCCATCTGGTTTATAGGCCGGGGCCTCAGCGTCCGGCGGCGGTACAATGGCCTGGAGCATTTCCTGCGTGCGTTTCATTTTATCCTGGGCCATTTTTAATTCAGCCTGAGTTTTGAGCAGCCCCTGGTATACTTGTTTTCGACCGTCTCTTTCCTGTTCCAGTTGTGTCATAAGGGTCTGGACCTGCTGCTCAGTGGTTTGTTTGGTGAGCGCCTGGAGTTCGGCGTAGTCCTGCTTGATGTCGTTGACCTGCTGCTGATATTTTTCTTTTTCGGCCAGCAGAGTCTGCTCCTTTTCGAAGCTAACTGCCATTGCATCATCGAACCGGTCCTGGAGGTCTTTGAGCTGCTGGCTTGTTGCGTTTGCTGTGCTTGCGGTGTTGTTCAGTTTTGTTTTCAGTTTTTCGGCTATTCTTATAAGTCCAATGGCATTCGGGTCGTCGATTACGATGTACGGTAGTTGCTCGCCCGCTGGCTCTTCTGTGGGCAGGTAACTTTGGAGGACCTCCGGCGGGGTAGGGGTAAAGAACAGGCCGGCGACCTGTTTTTCAGTGTTGTAGACTACTTTTACATCGAGGGTGCCGTTCTCAAATTGACAGGTGACGAGGACGATATCGAAGTCGGCCTGTTTTTCTGTACGGGAGGCTAATTGTTTTTTGAACGGGCCTATCTGGCTGACGGTGGATTCCCACAATTCCTGGAGTTTTTCGGCGGGGAGTGCGTTTTTCATCGTTTCATCGAAGCTTTCGGTCGCGGCCGGGAACTGTCCGGTGGCCAGCAGTTCGACGAATTCATTGTCAGGCGCCTCAGGGGCGGGGGTCGTGCTGTCGGTTCGCGGCTGGGAGACGAGCTCTAAAATGTCTTTTACCTTTCTGCTTGCGGTGTCTACCTTGACCTGAGCGGATGCGTCCTCGTCCGGCAGTCCTCCGAGGATGAGGGTTACTGTTTGGTCGAGATAGTTGACCATTGTGCCGAGCCTGCTTTTTCTGGGCTGCTTTTCGCCGACTAATGCGCCTATTTTTCGGATTTCGGCGCTGGTGGCGAGCTCGTCTCTTTGGTTTTTGAGGTTGGCGGCTTCGGTGCGATATTCCTCTGACTTTAGGTAAAAGACTACGGCAGCAACAGTTGCGACGAGGAAAAGGGCGACAAAGGTAATGGTGGTATAGAGCATTGTGTTTGTTTGGGGTCTTTTGCCTGGTGGCATATTAGAGCTCCTTAGAGTACTTTTAGTTCAATAAACCGAATTATAAAGTGCGTATAGACCATATATTATCGCCGGAAAGGCGTTCAAAGTCAACAAAAAAACGTGATAACGGGGTTTTCGGGGGGATAAGGCGGTTTTGAGGGGGTTATGCGTATTGTTTTCGGGCGCGAAGGTGAGGTTTTTGTTTTTTGTTTTTGGTTGGTGGGGTTTGTGTATTTGGGTTGCCGGGGTTGTGTAGATTACCCATATTGATGAGGAGGTCGTTCTGAAACGGGCTGGGTGACGGAGGGGGACCATCGTTTTTGTGGCGGAAAATGGGGGTGGGGAGTTTGGAGACGTTCGACAAAGTGTTTCAAAGTGTGAAAAGTTTGGAAAAACTCAGAAAAAGGGGTGGAATTG
>CAZENQ010000045.1:0-24395 GCA_964513655.1 uncultured Pirellulales bacterium
TGGATTAGCCAGCTTGCTTGCACCAGCTTTGCTTGGCGCACTTCAAAACGTTCACTTTTTTCTGAGAATTTACACGCTAATTGGCTTCTTGGTTGTAGGCTAGTTGTATTTAATGGACCCTGCAATGTCAATTCCTAATCGCTACATAAGGCATCGAGTCTAGAGCTGATTTAGCCAGATACCTGGGTATATCCAGAGCACAAGTGACACAAGTTTTAAATGGACTTGCGCTCAGGGCCGCATAAGTATCTGTATCCTTTTCTTTGCATCATGCAACAATTGAATTTAGCATATACAGATAGTCGGAAAGTAAACGAGTAATCAGAAACTTATTTGCGACAGTTTCTTTGCCTTGTTTACCCAGGTCTTTGCCTTCCTTAGGATTTTTTAGCAAATGTATGATTCTATCTGCAAATCCCTCATTATCTTTTGGTTCAAGCAAAAATCCATTCTTGCCATCCTCGATCTGCATAGGGATACCACCTACATTGGATGCAACAACAGGTGTTTCTTTCCAGAGTGCCTCTGTCACAGCAAGACAAAATCCTTCCCTGGTAGACTTTTGAATTATGACACTTGAATACCTTTGAATCGCATTCACTAATGTTTCATTATTTCCAACAACAAATAAAATATCACCACTTTTGAGAAGCTTGTTGGCTTTTCGCTGGACCTTGTTGAACATTCTAAGGCCTTCCGGGTCATCACTGGCGACGTTGTAACAAAAAACCAATCTGCAATCGACCTTTTCCTTAACCAGCTTATAAACATCTATAACTCCCTCAGGGTCCTTCCAGGGGTCAAGTCTGGAGACTTGGGTAATTATTGGTTTGTCAGTAGAAATGCCCGCTTTTGTAACATGCTCCAGAATGGTTTTGTCGGAAATGTCCTTGTTTTTCTGGCTTAGTGGATTAATGGCAGGGAACATAAGTCTCTGGTCAATAGGCAGGTCATTTTTGAAGTATTTCTCGCTTGAGAAAACAACTTGGTCATACTTGAGTATAAAGCCTTTTAAAAAGTCCCAGAGCTCCTCATGCGGGTCGCTTAGGTCTATATGACAACGCCATATCCAGGGCTGGTTTTTTCTATATGATCTTATCAGGGATAGAGGCTGCGGATCGTGCACTATCACACAATCATGGTAAAGATGTGTAAACTTTGAAAAATTCTCGTTGACTTGAAGATATACGCTCTTTTTCCTTTCTGATAAACTGAATTTTGCTCCCTGTAGGGCATTATGAAAACTCTTAGTTATCTCAAAAAACTCTTGACTACCATGCAAAATTCGCCAGCCAGTATCTATGCCCACATCATTCATCAATAGTATAAGAGAATACAGAATCTCGGCAACTCCACCACCTTGATAGGTTGCATTTAGATGAACAACGTGTTTGCCATAAAGCTTTCTGGCCCTGGCGTAAATTTCAGCCAATGTTTTATCTGGCACAATGTGACGGAAATCTTCAACTCTTAACATGATAACTCCTAATTGTTTTGCTTTTCGATTAGTTCCTCAAGTAACCCCCTAAGCTCATTCACAGAATCCAGATTAAATCTGGCTTTTGAAATGCCGTATCCTACTTTAATTGAGTATGCACTCTCGGGTAAAATTGAAAACATGTCTTCATCAGTGTAATCATCGCCTGCTGCTAAGATAAAGTCCCATTTGCCTTTTGCTAACCACCGCTCCACAGCATGGCCTTTGCTTATGCCGATGTTTTTGACTTCGAGTATTTTGCTGCCTTCAAAAACACCGATGTCTAAGTTCTCAGTAAGGTTCAAAACAGCATCTCGCAATTCCTGAATTCTAAGAGATGCCAACTCAGAATCGGCTTTGCGATAGTGCCAGACTAAAGAAAAATCCTTCTCTTCAACGGAAGACCCGGGAGTTCTGTCGGCATATAATTCAAGAATAGGCCTTATGGTATCTTTCCAATCGTTTCTCAGGGGTTCTATTACCTCCCAGTCCTTGTCTTTGGTCTTGATCCAAGCTCCGTGTTCGGCGATTAGTGAAGCCTCGGCATTGCTGAGCCAAGAACTTAGAGTATCCTTGTCCCTGCCACTTACTATTACAACTTCATTCCTTGCATCTTTTACAAGTGACTGCAACAAGAAGCTGAGTTTTTCGTCAGGACCGGCTTGTTCCGGCCTGTCGGCAAAACCTACAAGTGTTCCATCATAATCAAGTAAAAATAACCGCTTTGAGCTTTTTTCATATTCAGAGACTAATCTTTCCTTGATTGGTTGAGCAAGCTTGCGGACAGAAAGTTCGGCTTGAGTCTTTTTGACATCGGATAAAGCTTCTAAAAAATCATTAGCCCACCTTGTAACAGTATAACGGCAAAGCCGGCTTTGCATTAGTCTGTTGCGTTCAGCTTGCTCTTCTACAGACATTTCGAGAGCTTTTTTTATTGCATCAATTATCTCTTGCTTATTATGAGCATTTACCGCAATGGCTTCTCCCAACTCACTTGCAGCCCCAGCCATCTCGCTGAGAATTAAAACGCCCTTGCCATCTGTCTTAGTCGCGACAAACTCTTTGGCTATCAAATTCATACCATCCCGCAGAGGTGTCACCAAAGCTACATCTGCCGCATTGTAAAGAGCTGCAATTCTCTCAAACGGCAAGAAGCGATACAGATACCATACAGGTACCCAGCCGAGGGCTCCATGTTCACCGTTTATCCTGCCCACAAGGCCTTCAAGTTGTCTTCTTAATTCGGCATAGTCCTCAACGCCGGTGCGAGAAGGAACCGCTACAAGTATCAAAGTAACTTTTTCCTTGTATTCGGGATTCTGTGACAAAAACAAATCGAATGCCTCCAACCTTTGAATAATTCCCTTGGTATAGTCTAACCTGTCTATAGATATGATTATTTTGCGATCGCCCACTTTCTTCCGGATTATAGACAATCTTTTCTTAACCGTTGGGTCTTCTACAGCGGTTGAGTATCTGTCATAATCAATACCCATTGGAAATGCATCGGCCTTTACAATCCTATCATCTACTGCCAATGCCCCCATAGAGTGCTCAGTTCTTATGATTCGTGCTGTGCTGTTGAGGAAATGCCTTACATAATCATACGTGTGAAAACCTATCAGGTCTGCACCAAGCAGGCCTTTAAGGATTTCTTTTCGCCAGGGCAAAAGACGAAACAGTTCGAAAGACGGAAATGGTATGTGAAGAAAGAAACCGATTTGGGCATTGGGCAGCTTTCTCCGTACAAGCTGAGGCAGCAGCATCAATTGGTAATCATGAATCCAGATATAATCATCCGGTTTAGCAATTTTTATAACCATTTCGCAAAAGGCATTATTAACGTTCTTGTAGGCCTGCCAGCATTGATCTTCATATGCAGTATACAAAGGAAAATAGTGGAAAAGAGGCCAGATGGTCTTGTTACAGAAGCCATAATAAAAATTTCGAATGTCCATTGCAGAGAGAAAAACAGAATGGCAATTCTGCTTTTTAAACTTATTTGATATTTCCCGTTTTTCTTGTTGTGAAATTTTATCTGTAGCTATACCTGGCCAGCCTATCCACTGGCTTTGATGAGACTCGCGAAACGAGGCAAGTCCTGTAGCCAAACCACCGACACTCGGCTGAAAACGCAACTCGTTAGCACGCTTTGTAACACTAACAGGTAATCTGTTCGAGACTATCAGCGATCTGCCCATACATTCTATATATACCATTTCAGTGTAGTTTTCCAGTCTTTTATCGAACAGTTACCTGCTATGTTTTATTCGTATTATTTTCGGTTTAAGTCTCAAACAAGAAAAAATAGTGTGCTTTAGTTTCCGGGTCGATAGCTATCCTTATCGTACGCGTCCCGGCCGAGAGGATGTCCCCTTGATAAAGTCGTAGCCGGTGTAATCCGGATTTGGGATGTAAAGTGTGACAAAGGAACTGGATTTTGATAGTGTAGCGGTTATAGAGGCCATTTAAGGCGTTTAAATGGGAAGGCCGCTAAAGCGGAATTAAGAATTATGAAGAAAGCAGAGGACAAACGCAGGTTAAGGAAAATTCTTATTGGGGAATTAAGTGTAAAGCGGGTGATTTGTTCGATTGTCTTTGTGTATGTGTGTTTATTGGCTTTCGTGTATTTTTTTTCGGACAGGATGATATTTTTAGGTCGGGACTCAGGATACGGCCAAGGCCAAGACACTATAAAGATAACGGCGAGAGACGGGACCGAGCTGGCGGCAATATACCTGGAGGAGCCCAATTCAGAATTTACGATACTCTACAGCCACGGGAATGGTGAAGATATCGGTGACCTTCGGGGCTTTTTTGAAATGTTTGTCGATGAGGGGTATTCGGTGCTCGGCTATGATTACCGGGGGTACGGCAGGAGCGAGGGAAGAGCGGTTGAGAAGAATGTGTACGAAGATGTCGAGATGGTTTACGAATATCTGGTGGGCGACTTGAATACCCCGCCGGAGAAGATTATTGCGATGGGCAGGTCAGTGGGCGGGGGAGTTGCGATGCATTTGGCGTGTGAAAGGGAAGTGTCCAGCTTGATTTTGGAAGGTGCATTTGTAACTGCATTTCGCGTAATGACGCGTGTTCCGTTGGTTCCGTTCGATAAATTCAGAAATATTGATAAGATCAGGGACGTGCGGTGTCCGGTGCTCGTAGTGCATGGGAAAGATGACAGGATGATTCCAATCTGGCATGGGGAAAAGCTTTTCAACGCGGCAAATGAGCCGAAGGTCAATCTTTGGGTAGAGGGGGCGGGACACAACGATTTGTCTGCAGTAGCTGGTGAGCGTTATTGGGAGGTTCTAAAGGAATTTACAGGCGTTGTGCGGGCCCAGAGGGAAGAGGAAGCGGGGCAAGGGCTAAGTAAACAGCGAGAGCAGTAGCGATGGCTGGGATTTGCGGTTAGAAAGAGAGGTTAATGAGATGGGTAGACAGGAGTTTGGTGGGGATAAGAAGCTGCCGATGAGGACGCTTCTGGCCAGGTATGAGAGGAAACTTATTGACAGCAATGTTCACCGTTTTCCAAAATGGATTGAGGGGTATCATTTAACGTTGATGACGATACCGCTGTCTATAGGGTTAATTGTATTCGGGTATCTTGCGAGGAGCAATTATAACTGGCTGTGGCTGTCGTCGCTGATGCTGGTTCTGCAGTGGTTTACCGATTGTTTTGACGGTGCCCTGGGCAGGTTCAGGGACACGGGGATTCCAAAGTGGGGGTTTTTCATGGACCATTTTTTGGACTTTGTATTTATGTGCTCGGTATTCATAGGTTATTCGTTTTTGCTGGAGGGGCTGAGTGAGAGAATAGTCTATCTGTTGATTCCGGTGTTCGGCAGTTTTATGGTGAGTTCGTATCTGTCGTTCGGGGCGACGAGCGAATTTAAGATAACATATCTATGGGCGGGGCCGACGGAAATCAGGATTTGGTTTATTGTGTTGAATTGTTTGATAATAATATTAGGGACCGGCTGGATTGAAAAGGTCCTTGTCTACATTCTTATTCTGTCTGTTGCTTTTCTGTGTATAGTCGTATACAGAACGCAAAAATACATCTGGGCAATAGATATGGAGGAGAAACGCAGGAGGTCTCAGGCCAAACAGGTGGGCTAGAAAACTGAGTTTAGCTTATCAGATAACCGCTCACCAGGCCAGTAGGGGGTATATTGTAGTTTAGAATTTGAATTGGTCTTTGAAGGTGGTTTTGAAGTCGTAGACATCTGTAAAGTCTTCGATTGAGTCAGCGGGCTGGGCGCTCATCCATTTGTTTTTTATCATCAGGTAGACAATCTCGCCGAAATCCTGCGTTGTTCTTATGCCCCAAGTATTTAGCACCAACACTGCGAGTCTGCCCCATTTTTTGAGCGCTAATTTTCTAAGTCCCTCGCAGAGGACCTGGCCAGTAACGTGGGTTGGCTCGGTGGTGGTTTTTTTTGCGGTGTACCCGAGTCCTTCATAGACGAATCTGACGGCCTGCGGATTGTACCGTCCGTCTTCTCTGGCGATTTTTTCAAGGCTTTTTTTCATAGTTGGTCAGCTTACTCTTTGTCCCGGTTTAGCACCGGTGTCGGCTGAGAGCATAAAGATGTCCTTTCCGCCGGTACCGGCCGCAAGAATCATACCTTCGGACAGGCCAAACCTCATCTGTCTTGGTTTTAGATTGGCCAGATAGACTACGATTTTGTCGGTCAGCTCTTCAGGTTTGTAGGCCTGTGCTATGGCAGCCATACAGCTTTTCTGAAGTCCGGCGACGTCGAGCTGCAGTCGCAGGAGCTTGTCGGCGCCTTCGACGGTTTCCGCCTTTAGTACCTTGGCAATTCGCAAATCAATCTTGGCGAAGTCTTCGATGGTGCATTCTGATGCGATTGGCTCGGCCGGGCCTGTGGTTTGTGGTTCGGGGCTTTGTGATTCTTTACTTTCTTCTATCATCGCGTTCACCTGTTTTTCATCAATTCTCTCTGCAAGTCTTTCATACTCGTTTATTTTATGATTTTCCAACACGGTTTCGGTGTCGGCAAATTTTAGTTTGTCGATGTTAAGAAATCTTTCCACTTTTTCAGCATATTTTGGCAGGATTGGTTTTAGATAAATTGTCAGGATTCGGGAGGCATTTATTACCGCCGTAAGGGTCGTTCGTGTTGTTTCCGAGTCTGTTTTTACAGTTGCCCAGGGTTGGTTCTGCTCGACGTATCGGTTTGCCTCATCAGCCAGAGCGGCAATTGTTCGAACGACGGCTGCATATTTGAGATTTTCGTAGTTTTCCGCAACCTGCGTCTTTTCGGCGGTGAGCTTGTTTATTAATTTGCTTCCCTGCTCGTCCAGCCGGCCGAGCAGAGAATCGAGTTTTTTTGCCAGCATAGGCCCTGAGCGTGAAGCAAGGTTTGCGAGCTTCCCGACCATGTTGGAGTTGATTCTGTTTATAAAATCCTCCGTACTCAAATCGATATCATCGATGGTATCTGTCAATTTGCTTGCGTAGTAGTACCGCAGGTATTCGGGATCGAGGTGTTTTAGATAGGTGCTTGCTCTTATGAAGGTACCTCGCGACTTGCTCATCTTTTCACCGTTTACGGTCAGGAACCCATGGACGAAGAGTTTGTTTGCGGTTTTGAATCCGGAGCCGATGAGCATGGCGGGCCAGAAGAGCGCGTGGAAATACATGATATCCTTGCCGATGAAGTGGTAGAGTTCGTATTCGTCACTGTTCCAGAACTTGTCGAAGTCCAGGCTGTTCTTATCACAGTAGTTTTTGGCGGATGCCATATATCCGATTGGGGCATCGAGCCAGACGTAGAAGAACTTGTTTTCCTCACCAGGTATTTTGAAACCGAAGTATGGTCCATCGCGTGATATATCCCAGTCTTTGAGGCCGGCCTTGAACCACTCATCGAGTTTGTTTGCGACTGATTTTTGTGTGTATCCTGCGGCGATAAGGTCCTTGAGCTTCTGCTGGTAGTCAGCCAGTTTGAAGAAGTAGTGTTCGGACGTCCGGACCGTCGGCTTGCTTCGGCAGGTTGCGCAATAAGGATTAATCAGGTCGGTTGGCCGATGGGTTCCGCTGCAGATTTCGCAGGAGTCTCCGTACTGGTCCTCGGCTTTACAGCGGGGACAAGTGCCGCGGATGTATCTATCGGGCAGTGACATTTTGCAATTTTCGCAATAGGCCTGCTCGACATTTCTTTTGGCGATTGAGCCGGCTTCGTTGAGTGAATTGAAAATCAGCTCGCTGAAGCGCTTGTTTTCGGGCGAATGGGTCGTGTAATAATTGTCGAATTCGATGTGGAAGCCATCAAAATCGGCTTTGTGCTCTTTGTGCATGCGCTGGATTAGCTCTTCGGGAGTGATTGACTGGGCACGCGCACTTATCATAACCGGGGTGCCGTGCGTGTCATCGGCGCAGAAGTAGAGGCACTGGTTGCCGCACATCTTCTGGAAACGGACCCAGATATCTGTCTGGAGGTATTCCACCAGATGTCCTATGTGTATGGGGCCGTTCGCATAAGGCAGGGCTGATGTCACAACGATTTTGCGGGGCATGCGTTTTCCTTAAAGCTCTTGTCCCTTATTGTCATTGTCGTCCACTTCGTTTTTGCTTTCACTGCTATCCTGTTCGGCGTCTTTGGGAGAACGATCCTGTTCTTTGGTCGCGGTCGTTTCCGGAGGTGCAACTATTTCAAGTTCCTCGACAGGGACGGCGTTTTTTGTTCCATTGTCGAGTTCTACCACAACAAGTTGAGTCAATATTTGGGTGTCGACGACTTTGCCCTGGCCGTGTTTGGTTTTTACCGTTGTCCTTTTCTTGGGTAGTCGTTTTTTAAGTTCGGTATAGGTTTTGTCTTCGTACCTCAGGCAGCACTTTAATCTGCCGCAGTAGCCTGAGATTTTCGAAGGGTCAAGGGTGGCTTTTTGCATTTTTGCCATTCGCATATTGACAGGCTTTAGAGCTTTAAGGAACCTTATGCAGCAGCATTCCTGGCCGCAGCTTTCTATGTCGCCGAGCAATCTGGCCTCATCGCGTGAACCGATTTGTCGCATTTCGATTCTTGTCTGGTGTTCGTGAGCGATTTTTTTGACCAGATCTCGGAAATCGACCCGGCCATCAGACATAAAGTAGAAGATGATTCGTTCGCCGCCGAATATGTGTTCTGCGTCGACTATTTTCATGGGCAGGTCCATTTCCTTGACAAAGCGTCTGCAGGACTTGAGTTCTTCTTCTGCTATTTTCCGCAGGTGTCTTTCTTCGCTTATGTCGTCGGGGGTCGCGTATCGGATGAATCTGCCGGTCGGCTTGACGGAGGAATCTACATCGCTGTCATCGAAGTATTTTTTGATTTGTTCCTGGCTTAATCTAAAGTGCCCGGCCCTGTAAGGGCAGAGCTGGCCGACAAGTTGACCCAATTCGAGTCCTCTGTCGGTTTTTACGACGACGCGGTTTGGCACTTTTGGAATATAACTTTCGTGGTGTTCGAACCACCCGAGCGTGTTCATCCGGTCGTAGCGAACCAACATATATTTTTTATTTTTAGCCTGTTTAGGCTTTGTTGCCTTGGTTTTTGACATTTCAATTACCTACCTTAGTATGCGCATCGGCATTGCTGTCTCTAAATCTTTATTTTATCAGAAACAGCGAGATTTAGCAATAGCTGCTCGAAAATAAGCCTTTCGTTGACGGCCGATTCAATCCAGCGCATTGTCTGGTAGGCATCGGCGATTTTTTCGGCGGCCTCCTCGGGGCCGAGGTGTTGGGCGAGCTTTTTTATTTGCTCTTTCTGGTCGAAGTTGATGAGGTTTTGGGACCCTGAGAGGTTTAGTGTCATTGTATCGTGCAGGGCCGATATGATTACCTGTACGAGAGTTTTTGCGGCTCTTCGGTTTATATCTTTTTTGCTGGTGTTTTTGTCAAGTTCAGCCCAGACGGCGGCGATTTTTTTGCTCTCGTCCATCAGCCACCCGGCCAGCTCCAGTGCGCCGGCATATTCAAGACCGGCCACAGAGCTCAGCAGTTCTTTCTTGGTTTGGTAAAGCTCGGCATCGGCCAGCTCGAGCTGCGCCCACTGGCAGGCTTGTCCCAGGCTGCCCTGGGCCAGACGTGCGAAATATTGGGCCTTTTTTCCATCGAGGCCCATCTGATTCAATTTGCCGATTATCCTCTCTTCAGCGATGGGCAAGAAGCGTATAATCTGGCATCTTGATTTGGTTGTGGGAAGAAGCCTTTCCATACGCGTACAAAGCAGGATAATGGTGCAGTATTCGGGCGGTTCTTCAAGTACTTTGAGCAGGCAATTCTGTGATTCGTTATTGAGCTTTTCGCCTTCGCTGAGAACAAAGACTTTTCTTCGTGACACGCCCGGCCTATTTGAGACCTTTTCGATTACGAACTCCCGAACGACATCGATCGGAAATTCGAGAGGTGGTTTTCTGCCTTTGCCATCTCTGGTGAATTCAAGCAGTTCCTTATAGACGTGATGGAAGTCAGGATGTGAACCGGCCTCCAAAAGCCGGCAGGATTGGCACGAGCCGCAACTGTCGCTAAATCCGTCTTCTGTTACAGTACTATTGCAAAGCAGTAGCCTAGCCCATTCGCGGGCGGTCTTGAATCTTCCCACGCCTTCTGCCCCGGCAAAAATATATGCGTGCGGTGATTTATCCGAAGCATATGCCCGCTGTAAAATCGAAATCGCATTGTCCTGACAGAAAATTTCTTTAAGCGACATAATATAAATAAGCCACAGGGGCCACAGAGACAAAAGAAAATCTAAGTTGTTTCAACGATTTCTATTATTTTTTTATGGATTGTTTCTATGTCACCGGAGGCTTCGATGACTTTCACAGCGCCGGGATAATATTCTCCTATCTTGAGGAAGCCTTGTCTTGCTTTTCGGTGATACTCTAAGCTCCGAGAATCAAAGCGGTCAGTAATGACGTTGTCAAACAAGAAGGCTTGGTTTGCATCCTTGTGATTTGTTTTAGCTCTTTGGTATCGCTTGTGTCCCGTTCGCTCGCGTCCTTCCTCGGCGGGTATGTCAAGTATGATTGTCAGGTCCGGCCAAGTATCTCCGACTGCAAATTTGCCCAAGTCGATAATCTTGTCGACAGGATAGCCACTACTGCCTTGGTAAGCACAAGTTGCTGAAATAAATCTGTCACACAGAACAGTTTTGCCCTGTTCGAGTGCGGGTTTGATCACTTCTGCGACAAGTTGAGTTCGGGATGCCATGAACAGCATAGCTTCGGTGTGAACGTCCATGGATCCTTGCGAATCATATTTCAGCAGACGGCTAATTTGTTCGCCGATTTTAGTACCCCCTGGGTCGCAGGCCTGTACTACCTTAGTACCTCTGTTACCCAAGTAAGCTGCAAGTAATTCTAATTGCGTAGTCTTTCCGCAGCCGTCCGGCCCATCAAGAACAATAAATTTGCCTGAAAATCTATTCTTCACTTAACTACCTTTGGGAGCCACACAATAATCTTGTCTCAACATTTTCATCTACTAAAAAGCCGGATTCTTCGCTCATCTTGTTAGTTGGAAGTTTTCCGGGCCGACGAGCTGTCTGATTTTTCTGCAGAAGTCGAGGTCCGGGTTGACGGACAGCTCTTTGTCGGCGGCTGCGTAGACCTTGCCTTTTTCGGTTTTTACGGCGACATAGAGAGGGCTCTGTCCTCTGTGTGTCTGACAGATACTCTTTATCGTAGCGACCTTTTCTTTGGTAACGTCTCTGGCATCCAGTCGGATCTTTACCTTCGCGGCCAGTTTTTCTCTGACGTCGTCCAGGGTTATAAGTTCGACAGCTATGACGTTTGGTTTTTCTCTTCTGAAATCGAGCTTTCCCTTCACAAAAACGATGGTATCCTCGACTAATAATTCGGCGAATTTATTCAGCACATCGGAGAACATTACGACCTCGACAGAACCCTGGAGGTCTTCGAGTACGAAGACGGCCATTTTTGAACCGGCGTTTCGCCCCTTTCTTGTTATATGGTACCTTTTCTTTGTTATTATCCCACCAATTACGATTTGCCTGTCCTGGGTGGAGTCAGCCAATCGGGAGGTGTCGATTGTGGAATAAAGGTTTATCGTCTCGGCGTGGTGACTCAAAGGATTGCTGGTTACATAGAAGCCGAGGACCTGTTTTTCATAGGCCAGCATTTGCGGCTCAGGCCAGGGCGGGGCCTGGGGCAGACGCTGAGCATCTTTTGCATAGTCCTGGTCCTGCATCTGTCCGAAGAAGCTCATTTGGCCGTTTTGTTTGTCGGCCTGGGAGGTTGTTCCGATTTGCATTGCCTTTTCGAGGCCGGCCATCATCTGTGCCCGGTTTCCGCCGAGCCTGTCGAATGCTCCGGCCTTTATCAGGGCTTCGAGGACCTGTTTGTTGGCGGCTCTCAGGTCGACGTTTTCGCAGAAATGGAAGAGGCTCTGGAATCGTCCTGTCTTTTCGCGGGCGGCTATGATTTGTTCGACGGCCTTTTGGCCGACGCCCTTTACCGCGGCCAGGCCGAAACGTATTACGCCACTTTTGTCATCACCATGGCCCTTATAAAGAGGTGTAAAGTCTACGCCGCTTTCATTGATGTCAGGCGGCATGACTTCGATGTCCATTTTCCCGCACTCGGCAATATAATCAACTATCTTGTCGGTGTTGTCCATTTCGTATGTCAGAAGTGCCGCCATATATTCGACGGGCCAATGGGCCTTCATATAAGCGGTCTGGTACGCAATAAAGGCATAGCGTGTTGAATGGCTTTTGTTAAAGCCGTAGCCCGCGAAGCGCTCGATAAACTCGAAAATCTGCCGGGCCTGGTTTTGGGTCAGGCCTTTATTGGCACAACCCGCTATGAACCTTTCCCTCTCCTTGGTGATTGTTTTGGCCTTCTTTTTGCTTATTGCCTTTATCAGACCATAGGCCTCCCGCAGGGGTATATCGCCGAGGCGGTTGCAGATGCGCATGACCTGTTCCTGATAGACCATAATGCCGTAGGTCTCGTCGAGGATTTCTTTCATGATTGGGTGCGGCAGGTCCCATTTTGCGCCGTGTTTGCGGTCGATATAATCGGGGATTAGTATCATCGGGCCCGGGCGATAGAGGGCATTGGCGGCGATGAGGTCTTCGATTCTGTCGGGCTTCATTTTTATCAGCATGTCCTGCATTCCGCCGGACTCAAACTGGAAAACACCCTTTGTCCTGCCGCCGGCAAACAGTTCAAAGACCATGGGGTCCGCCAGGTCGATTTTTTCGAGGTCAATGTCTTTGTTGTGAAGGTCTTTTACCAGTTTGCGTGCCCGCTCTAATACGCTGAGGGTCTTTAAGCCCAAAAAGTCCATCTTCAGCAGGCCGACCTTTTCGACGATGGGCCCTTCGTACTGGGTTATGATATCGTCGGAGTCGGACGCCTTGTAGAGCGGCAGGAAATCGGTCAGTGGCTCATCGGCGATGACGACGCCGGCGGCATGCACCGATGCATGACGGGCAAGCCCTTCGAGTTTTTTGCATATGTCGATTACTTTTTTTGTCTGCTCGCTCTGTTCATAGGCTTGCTTCAGTTTTGGTTCGGTCTTTAAGGCCTTATCGATGGTCATACCAAGAGAGAAGGGGACGAGTTTGGCGAGTCTGTCGGCTTCCGGTAAAGGTACGGCCAAGACCCTGCAGATGTCACGGATAACCGCCCTGGCTTTCATCGTTCCGAATGTTATGATTTGTGCGACGTGGCCGTATTTGCGGCGGACATAGTCGATGATTTTCGGCCTGCTGTCCTGGCATATATCGATATCAATGTCAGGCATCTCATTGCGCTGAGGGTCCATAAATCTCTCGAAGAGCAGGTCGTACTTGAGCGGGTCGATATCACATAATCCGAGACAGTAGCCGACAATGGTGCCGACGCCGCTGCCTCTGGCCCCTGCGGGGATATTGTTTTGGTGTGCGTAGTTGCAGAAGTCCCAGACGATAAGGAAATAGCTTGCGAATCCCTTCGATTCGATTACGTCGAGTTCTCTGTCGAGCCGCTCTTTTATCTGGTCTGTAATTTGGCCGTATGTTTGCCTGGCCCGCTCGTAACATAATTTAGTGAGGAACTCTTCCGGTGTTGAGCCATCGGTGGGCTTGAAGCTGGGAGCATGGCGAGTTTTCAGGTCGAGCTCGACATTGCAGCGCTCGGCAAGGGCCAGAGTATTATCACAAGCCTCGGGGACGTCGCTGAAGAGCATGCGCATTTGTTCGGGGCTTTTCAGGAAGATATCTTTTGGATAAATCATTCTGCCTGGGTCATCCGCATTTTTGCCGGTGCTTATACAGCATAGGCAGTTGTGCGCTTCGTAGTCATCTTCTTGAAGGAAGTGTACGTCGTTTGTTGCGAGCAGGCCCAGGCCCATTTTATTGGCAATGTTTATCAGCGCTTGATTTATCTGCGGGTCGTCATCTTCGTGGTTCTGGATTTCGACGAAGAATCTGTTTGGCCCGAATATCTTTAGATAGCTTTCTACGACCGCAATAGCCCCCTTTTCGTCGCCGTTTGCCAACAGGCAGGCAAGTTCGCCTTTGAGGCAGGCCGAGGTGGCAATCAGGCCGGTGTTTAGTTCGGCGAGGATTTGCTTGTCAATTCTTGGGCGATAGTAGAAGCCTTCCGTAAAGCCTATGGTTGCAAGTTTCAAAAGATTCTTATAACCGGTATTGTCTTCGGCTAAAAGTATTAAGTGGTATGCGGCATCGGTGATAGAACTTTTTGTCCTGTCGAACCTGCTGCGCGGCGCGATGTACGCTTCGATACCGAGGATTGGCTTGATATGTGCGGCGTGGGCTTTTGTATAGAACTCCACGGCGCCGAACAGATTGCCGTGGTCGGTTACGGCGACGGCCTCCATTTGCAATTGTTTGCAGTGTTTGAACAGATTGCCGAAAGGTATTGCGCCATCGAGCAGTGAATATTGGCTATGCAGGTGAAGATGCGTAAATCCTTTACTCGACATAAGTTAAGTCATCCTAAAATGTACGGTTGCCATTGTATGATAAGTTCTGTATTTATCGATGTCAAGGAACTAAGCGGCTGGGGAGTTTCTGTTGGGCACGCACAAAAAATCCTTGTTGCAGCCAGCCGGTAGTGTTATAATATTTAGGTACAATTTGGTTTTGCCAGGGGAGCTGGCCGGGTATGGACCCGCCGGAAAGCTGAGAAATCCCGATGATATCGGGGTGACCCTATGAACCTGAACAGGTTAGGACCTGCGAAGGGAGGCATGTAAAGATGAATTTGAAGCACTCCTTTTGCGGGAGTGCGTTTTTTTTGGTTTTTGCCCAATGGTTTCGAGCCATGAAAAATTAGAGCAGGCGGTTGTCGGCATAGCCGGCTTGGGTGGCCTGGGCTCAACGGTTGCCGTTGCCTTAGCGAGAGCGGGTGTAGGTCGTCTGATAATTGCCGACTTTGACACGGTCGAGCAGGACAATCTGAGCAGGCAGCAGTATTTTGTTGACCAGGTTGGCAAAAACAAAGTCGATTGTGTCATTGAAAATCTGCAGCGAATAAATCCCGGTGTGGAAGTTAGAGGCCATCAACAAAGGTTGGATGCTGACAACATACCGAAGGTTTTTGCCGGCGCTGACGTGATTGCCGAATGCTTCGATGCGGCCGAGGAGAAACGGATGATTGTCGAGACCGTATTGGGCAGGATGGACAGGCCTATTGTCGTTACAGTTAGCGGTTTGGCCGGTTACGGCAACAGTAACGCGATTCAAAGCCGGCGCATCTCAGAGCGGCTGATACTTGTCGGTGATGGCGAAAGTGGTATCGATTCAGGTAAGATTCTTACCGCCGCGAGAGTGGGTATAGCAGCGTGTCATCAGGCAAATGCGATTATTGAAGTTCTGATTGACGAAATTAAGAGGTGATTTCTTAGAGAAGAAAAATGGAAGCGTTAAAAGTAAATGGCGTTGAGAGGCAGTTTCCTGCTGGGCAACTGCCTGCTACGGTGGCCCAATTATTGGAGCAGTTGCATATCGAGGCGGCGACGGTGGTGGCTGAGATAGACGGCGAAATTATCCAGCCGGAGAAGTTTGCCAAAACACAGCTTCGCACTGGCCAGGCAATCGAATTGGTGCGGTTTGTGCCGGGTGGATGATTCTATGGAAAAGCTTATGATTGCAAACAGAAAGTTTAGCTCCCGCCTGCTTGTGGGGACAGGTAAGTTCGCGTCTTGCGAGATTATGGCTGAGGCGATTGAAAAATCCGGGACGGAAATCGTCACTGTTGCGCTTCGCAGAGTGGATATTGAAAATGAAAACGACGACATGCTAAGTGCTATTGACCGTAATAAGTACCTGTTGCTTCCGAACACCTCGGGTGCACGGGACGCCGATGAGGCGGTTCGTCTGTCGAGACTGGCTCGGGCGGCAACGGGGATTAACTGGGTGAAGCTGGAGGTTACTCCTGACCCATATTATTTGCTGCCCGACCCGGTAGAGACGCTTAAAGCGGCGGAGATTCTGGTGAAAGATGATTTCGTGGTTTTGCCGTACATCAATGCCGACCCGATTTTAAGCAGGAAGCTCGAAGATATCGGCGCAGCAACGGTGATGCCGCTCGCAAGTCCTATCGGCTCGAATCAGGGGCTGAAAACCCGGGCATCGCTGGAGATAATAATCGAGCAGTCGAATGTGCCGGTTGTTATTGATGCGGGATTGGGCCTACCGTCACATGCGGCTGACGCAATGGAGATGGGGGCCGATGCGGTTCTGGTCAATACGGCAATTGCGACGGCGGCAGAGCCCGCCGAGATGGCTGTGGCGTTTAAGTTAGCCGTCGAGGCCGGACGCAGGGCCTATGAGTCAGGCCCGGCTGCTGCCGACAAAAGGGCAAGTGCTTCCAGTCCGCTGACGGGATTTTTGAGAGACGACAAAAAATGATTGGTTCAGGCAAATATACTGGCCCTGATATAAAAACAATATTAGCTCAAAAGGCTCTGGATACCGGCGCGGAACTGTGGCAACAGCGCCTCGATAAGGTCAGCAGCAATGACGTTGAAAGGGCCCTGGCCTGCCCCGCCGGTACCTATAGCTTCGAGAGGCTGCTTGCGTTTGTTTCGCCGGCGGCCGAAGATTACCTTGAACAGATGGCACAATTGGCGCATCTGCTTACGATTAAAAGGTTCGGCAGGACAATCAGACTTTATGCCCCGCTGTATCTGTCTAATTACTGCGTAAATAGCTGTCGATACTGCGGTTTTAACAGGCAAAGCAAATATGAACGAATAAGGCTGACCGTTGAGCAGGCGGTTGATGAGGCTGATATTATTGCGACTGAAGGTTTTAAGGATATCTTGCTTGTCAGCAGTGAGGATATAAAGTTCATTAGTATTGATTATCTTGCCGACCTTGCCAAAAGACTCAGGGGCAAGTTTAGTTCCATCTCGATAGAAGTATATCCGATGAGCATTGCTGAATATGGCAAGGTCTTTGAGGCGGGTATTGAAGGAGTCACGCTTTATCAGGAAACTTACGACCGGGCCGCTTACGCTTATTATCATCCGCAGGGGCCGAAGTCAGATTACGAGAACAGATTAACATCTCCGGACCGGCTTGCTGCTGCCGGCATGAGGGAGATTGGGTTAGGCATCCTTTTGGGTTTGACCGACTGGCGGGCTGAGACGCTGGCGCTTGGTGAACATGCTCATTACTTAGTCAAGCGCTACTGGCAATCTCATGTCTCGTTTTCTTTTCCGAGATTGCGGCCGGCATGCGAGGTGGAGCGTTCGCAGTTCGAGCATTTGCTCAGCGATAGAAATCTTGTGCAGATGATAACGGCACTTAGATTATGCTTTGCCGATGCCGGACTGGTACTTTCGACCCGTGAGCGGGCCCAGTTGCGCGACCATTTGATTACGCTGGGGATAACCAAAATCAGCGCGGGCAGCAAGACCAGTCCGGGCGGATATTCAGGCCACAGCGATGCCCTCAAGCAGTTTGAGATTGACGATAACAGGAGCCCGGCGGAAGTTTCGGAAATGATTAAAAGTCACGGGCTTGAACCGGTCTGGAAAGACTGGGATAAGGCCTTTATCAAGGACTAGGGGTTACTTTTTTCCAGGAGCGTCGCTGCGTTGCTCTTAGGCCGGAGATGACCGTAACTACCAGCATAATTGCAAATGTTATGGTAGCGAACCAGTATCCCCATGTTGCACCCTGGACATGAGCCATCCAATATAGATTTATGAATTTTGCAGGAGGCTTTTGACAAGCCAAACCAATGCTGGCAACAGGAATGTGGATGTAAATTGTATAATCGTTCGTGTATCAAAGGGCCAAGTCGGGATGTCTTCAAGCGATCTATAAAGTGCTCTCAGCTTAGATTCCTCTTCGTATTCCTCTTTGACTTTTTCATATGTGTCTGCGAACTTTCTACCATCTTTCGCAATCTTTTCCACAAGGACATCACTTACACACTTGTAATGCTTTGAAATATCCAAGAGGAGAGATTCTTTTTTAAGCCTCATTGCTTTATGCACCTGTAATAATGGAAAGAAGAATACTATAGGAAGAAGCAGGAACTGCACAACAATGCCACATGCTAAGGGTGTATTATATCCATGAGTATAATACAATGTTGCTGAAATGGCCATAGTAAGCAATATCGCAATGTTGAAGTTCAATGCCATCCTTCCTAAGCCTCCTGCATTGTCCGGGTGCATTGGTTGAAGGTCGAGTGAATCAGTGTCAATTACCCAGTGGAAAAGCCTGTTCAATGTTATCACTATGATAAACAAACGGTAAATGAAAATAGGCAGTATATATCCCCACCAAGCATAAAAGAAGATCCGCTGGGCAATATAGCCCCTAATATAATTGACCGAATCGTAAACATCGTGGCCCCAAACGGTCTCTGGCCTTAAGGTATTTCTTGCATTGATCGTAGCAAATATAAGGCCAACAAAAATGAATAAGAACTTCAAGGGCACATATGGGTCCTTAGTCCAATTGAGGCGTAGGAACTCTTCTAGCTTCACCTTTTTCTCAAATTTGTCTTTTATAAGGTTCGCGTCTATATTACTGATAAACCGGTCGAAATGGCGAATACCTTGTGTCCCGAAGAGAAAGATTAAAGGAAATACAATTGTAAAACATATATTTCCGTAGTGCTTGAGAATTCCCACAGCTTCACCAGGCAGAAAAAAACTATCATCAAATGCAGCCCCCAAATATGGCAAAAAGGAGATCAGCAGTAGAAATGAAAAAATACGCCATGGAAACCCTTCCTGGGTCCCGATTAGTATAGAGAAAAAGTAATCCTTTCTCAGAAAGTTCTTTTTTACCATTTCCATATTCCTTCTTGAGTGAGATGGTAAAAGTGTTTCACATTAGTTTTGTTTGGACGCAGCACCATTAGTCTCTCCCAAAATTAGATCATTAACCGCCTTAACGACTCCGCGATCAGAAGCTAGAGGCACTATTACATCTGCTGCCTGTAAAACGGATGGGGTCGCATTAGCAACAGCTATACTGAGTCCCGCTATTTCAAACATGCTTAAATCGTTGTCGCTATCGCCTATGCATGCAATGTTTTGTCTCATAATTCCGTTTGATTTAGCAAGGCTTAGCAATGCCTTACCTTTTGAGGCGTTTAGCGACATAAACTCTACAAATTTCTCGCTTGTAATTGTAATAGAACAATCTTGAGTAAACTGGTGAGAATAGGAATCATAAACGGATTTCAGCATCTTAGAATCTTCGACGGCAACTAGAATTTTAGCCACATTTTCTGATGACAAGCTGTGAAGAGAATATACAAAACGGGTAGTTGGTTCGCCAATAGAATTTAGTAATTTTGACGCGAGATTAACATTTGTGCATACAATGTCGTGTTGAGTAAACACGGCTATACAGACTCTTTCATCAATTTCGAGAGTTGAAATAATTGTCTCATATAAGGCTTTGGGGAGAAAATGTGAAAACAGCGTCTTTTGCGTTCTGGCGTCTACCGTTATTGCTCCGTTACAGGTAATAACGGGTCCTTCAATCCCAATTTTTTCACACAGAGCTTGGATGCTAGTAAATTTTTTCCCGGTTGAAATGACGACCAATATGTTTGAGTTGACACATTTTTTCAAACTTTCAATAACCTCCAAGGGTATTTCTTGGCCGGGCATACACAATGTACCGTCTATGTCAACTGCAAGAAGTTTATATGACTTCATATCAAGGTTATTAACTACAACTAAAGACAACTGATATTTTCAAGAACTGCACGCTCGCCATCTCATATGGTAAGTCAAACCAGATATTATTGTTACTATTAACATAATTAATAACGTTACTGTTGTAAACCAATAGCCCCACATAGCTTTTTGAACATGCGCCATTCTTATGATTACCGTACCAATCGCAAAGGAGTGCAGAAACATTTTTACCTTCCCGGATAACATAGCAGCAAAGTTGATGCCCCGAGCTTCAGCGATGTGGCGTAATACCGAAACATAGACATCCCTAGCTATTAATATGCCAACAACAGACCATTGAATGAGGGCTAGTATATGAGCATTAAGATTGAACAGTTTCGGCTCGCCGATTATGGCAAAACAGATGAACGCCCCGCATACGAGGATTTTATCTACCAACGGGTCCATCATTCGCCCAAACTTGCTTGTCACACCTAACCTTCTTGCGATGGTACCATCAACGATGTCGGTCAGACCGGCAACGACAAAGAGAATAAAGGCGATATCTAGAAAATCCGGAAACGGCAGTTCACCTTCAGCATAGAACCGCGGTGAGTAAAGAACCATAATCAGAAAAATGACGGTTAAAACAAACCGTCCTAAAGTCAGGATGTTTGGAATCTGTTTTACCATTATTTCAAGTTTAACGGTGCCTGTAGTATGATTCAATATTAAATTTGCTCGACGATTAAATCGTAATCTTTTGCTGCAGTTACTTTTGCATCGACGAATTGTCCGGGCTTCGCGGAGCAATTTTTTATGATGCAGATGCTGTCGATATCAGGCGCCTGACCGTAAAAGCGTCCCGTGCCCGTACGTTTGCCATCAACTGAATCAACCAGGCAGGTAAGCTTGCTACCGATTCTCTCTTTGTTTCTTGCGAAGGCGATTTTCTGCTGGGTCAGCATAAGTTCTTCAAGTCGCTGTTGTTTTACATCATCGGATACCTGGCCGGGCATCTCGGCGGCGGGTGTCCCGGATTCGCAATAGTATTTGAAACACCCGAGGCAGTTGAATCTGGCCCACTTGATAAATTCCAGCAGCTCGTCAAATTGTCTTTCGGTCTCGCCAGGAAAGCCTGTTATTACGGTTGTCCGCAGCACGATGTCAGGAATGCTTGAGCGCAGGTTCTCAACGAGAGAGCAGATATGTTCCTTGGTATCCGCCCGGCGCATGTCCTTTAAAATCTTATCGTTTATGTGCTGTATTGGCATATCTATATAGTGAACTGTCTTTTCGCTTTTGGCGATGGTTTCGATTAGCTGCTCGGTAATTCCTGCGGGATACAGGTACATCAGTCTGGCCCACGTCAGGCCGGTAATTTTCTCGAGTTCGCCTAATAGTTTGCTTAGACCGTCTTTTGTCTTCAGGTCCCGCCCGTAATTAGCGGTGTCCTGTCCGATTATGTTTAATTCGATTACACCTGCCCGGACCAATTCATTGGCTTCCGCAAGGACATTCTCTTGAGGCTTGCTTCTAAATCGGCCTCTGATTGAAGGCACTGTACAGAAAGAGCATCTATGGTCACAGCCCTCGCTGATTCGCAGGTATGCCCAGTGGCCGGGCGTAATGAGTAACCTAGCCCTGTCATCGGAAATTTTTTGTGAACGGTGTTCCAGATAGCAAGAACTTTTATTGGAGTGGAGAGTTTTTTTGATTATACGGGCTATTTCATCTCGCTGGTCGAGGCCAACAATAGCGTCGATGCCCTTGGCATGGTTGAACAGCCCTGTTTGTAATCTTTCGCAGAGGCAACCTGCGACGATGACTTTTTTTACAGTTCCGGCGGCTTTGCAGTCCAAGGCATGTTTTATGGCCTGGAGGGCTTCCTCCTTGGCGGGGGCGATAAAGCCGCAGGTATTGATAACAACGACATCGGCATTGTCAGGCTCGGCGGTTATCACAAGGTTGGCCTGGGCGATTTCGGCCAGCATCTTTTCGCTGTCAACCATATTTTTGGGGCAACCCAGTGCTATAAAACCCACGGTTATGGGTTTTTTGGCGGTTTTCCTTGCCATAGTTCACTAAAAGTAGCAGAAAAACTCAATTCGGTCTAATGTTTTGCTCTGGGATAGGCAGGGACGCTGTTTTCAGCAAATATACTTGCAGATAAAAAATTCAGGTGTATACTGTTTGTTGAGATTCAGGATAGATACCGGGACGGTGAAAAGAGTATGCTAAGCAAATGGGATATCCGGCTAAATTGTACCGTAGTTGTTACGCGTTGGTTCGGGCTGTAGTATCTAAGCGATATTATTGAAATATAGTTTTAGTGAGGGCAGTTTATGGATAATTTAGACAGCAGCAACATCATACCTAATAAAGACATCAATGCCCCGATTCCTTTTGACGAGAGTGGTTCGGGCAGCACGAACGTTTCACATTCGCCTCTGAGTTTAGGTGGTGGTAGTGTGGCAGAAGCGCCGAAAGTTATGCCGGCGGCAAAACCGAAGATGCCGACGCCGCCTGCACCGGTCACAAAGCCCTCGGAAAAAAAAATACCTGGTGAGCGGATAACCGGCGTAAAGACCTTCTTTGCGAAGCTGCATGTTGGTGCCATTGAGTTTCTCGATGAGCAAATCACCAACTGGCTAAAGAACAATCCGCAAGTGACTGTAAAACAAACCAATACGGTTGTGGGTGAAGTCCAGGGCAAAAAGACCGAGCCTAATATTATAATTACCCTCTGGTATTGAAAGTCTATCGTCAGGCGCCGCAAATTTCGAAGGAAAACGGCTTCTTACCAAGGGGTTGGATATGTTATGTTGTGGATAACTACGGCTTTTCCGGCGGTTAAGTAAAAAGGGCGATTCGGCCTTGTCAGAGTAGTTTGTCGATTGCAGCGGCAATATCTTTTTTACTGGTCAGACCGACCCATTTATTTTGTACTTGGCCGCCCTTGAATAAAATGAGGGTCGGTATCGCGTTTATACCGAATTCCATAGCACTGTCACGAGCATCATCTGTATTAAGCCTGCAAGTTTTGGCTTTGTCAGTATATCCTTCTGCGATTTCTTCAAGAATAGGAGCCATCATCTTGCAAGGCCCGCACCAGGGCGCCCAGAAATCAACCAGCACCGGCACGTCTGAGTTATGAACAACCTCGTCAAAATCGGCATCCGTCAACTCAACTACATTACCTGCCATTACTTTATCCTTTCTGAGGCCCCAATTTTGCGGTCTTTAGCAAAATGAGTCTGACCTTATTCCAAAGACCCTTAAATAACCTTTTTGTACGTAGGAGCCTGCAACATGAGAACCTCTAAACTCTTCATCAAAAAGCAACAGGCATTTTATTTGCCGAACCGCATTCTGTCAAATATTATTTTGCTGTTTGCTGCTTATGGTCTTTGGCGGATTTGGTCGTTTCGTGCTTCTTAGTTGAACCTGCTGGTTTGCTTTTTGGTGGCAATTCGGCAATTGGGACGGGCGGGTGTTTCCGCTGTTGGGTTTGAGCAGGCTGCTTGGTGTTGGCTTCGATAACGGCCAAGATAGCGTTTTGCACCGCCTGCTCAGCCGGTTCGTCGGTTAAGGACCGTAAGTATATGGAATTCGAGGATTTTGGCTGCTTAGCCCCGATGAGGTTCTCCCGTATTAATTCAAGAAGCGCTAGAAATAATCCCACCATTACGACCCGCTTGGACTTGGACGGGAAAATTTGTTCAAGACTTAGTGGGCCTTCCGTTTGCAAACGCTGCAAAATCTCTATCTGATACAAATCAATAGGCGTGTCATCCTTGATGTGGCTTATGTCGGCGCCGGCGCCGGTAGCCTCCATAATTGAACCGAACGCTTCCAGCAGGTCCCAGACGCTTATCTGTTCGATGTCGATTGCCGGTTCGGCATCAGGCTTTAACTGCTCGATGATGGTACTGGGCCGGGGGAAACGCCTTTTTGTTTCGTCGGCGGCGGTACCGAGAAGATTAGCGGCATCTTTGAACTTCTTATATTCGAGCAACTGGCGGATAAGTTCTGCTCGCGGGTCGGCTAAATCATCAGGCCCCAACTGTTCGGGTTCTGCTCTCGGCAACAGCATTGCTGATTTTATCTGCATCAACGTTGAGGCCATAACTAGAAAATCACCCGCTAAGTCAATGTCAAGATTTTTTAGCATTTCAATGTAGCGGATATATTGGTCGGTTATTTTGGCAATGGAGATATCGTAAATATCGACCTCTTCCTTGCGCACCAAGTATAATAATAAATCCAGGGGCCCTGCAAAGATATCGAGATGTACGCGATAGTCAGCCAATTATTGCTCCTGTGGGTCATCCTTTTCGGCACCATGCCGAACATCTGTGGATTTTTTGTTAGATTCCAAGATTTCTTGTGCCTTCTCAGCATGGCTACCAAAAACCTGCAGTTCTACATTTGCAAGAGAAGGGACGGGATATATGACCGAAAAGTTCTCGCCTGTTAGAACTGATTCGATTCCAAAACCGGCGAGTATTTGTTTTGCCAAACTGGCTTCAGCGGGATTTGTGTACTGCGCGATTGTGATGAGCTTATCATCCATCATTATCCTCTTAATCCGACTGCCTTTCGGACCTCAACGAGTGTTTTAGCAGCGACGGCCTTTGCCCGGCTTGCACCGTTGGCGAGGACTTCTCTGACATAATCAATATTATTTTCGAGTTCGGTTCTTTTTTCTCGGAAAGGTTTGAAATAATCCATCATCAGCTCAACAAGGTGTTTTTTAGCCTCGCTATAGCC
>CAZENQ010000046.1:0-23732 GCA_964513655.1 uncultured Pirellulales bacterium
GACCAGTGAGGAAGTCGATGCAAAACTGAAGACTATTATGAAGAACATTTTCACCACCTGCCACAAAACCGCCGAGGAGTATAATCTCAGCGGCAACCTCGTGCTCGGCGCCAATATCGCTGGCTTTATCAAAGTCGCTAACGCCATGCTCGCCCAGGGCCTGGTATAGTCTAAATTAACACGGAAAAACGCTTTTAATCTGATCGAAATGGATTAAACGGGCGCCGAATTTCATGGCGCCCGTTTCACTCGGTCTTTGAAGCAACGCCAAACAACGTCTCCACATCCTTGACCACCTCAGCATAACAGCGGTCAATGTTCCTCACCATGTCATGCGGCACAACCTTTATCTTGGATTTCAACGACCGGCACTGCTGCTCGAAATACTCCTCCAGGACAGCAAATTTTTCTTTGGAAAGTTGCTTCCTCTCGTCAATCGGTCGACAGCCGCAGGCTATGCAAACGCGCACACCCTCCGGTTCATGCTTCTGTTTAAGGACACAAACTTCGCATGTCTCGTCGCAGCCCGTGCACATCATAAGACCAACCAACTCACTAAGCCTTACCAGAATACCGCATTTGCTGCACTTCAGGTCAAAATGAAAGGATGGGTCACCCTCCATAAAATTCCAGAAGTGCCCTTCCTCATGGCAAGGTTCCAAAGGTGGCTCGTCATGAAAGGCAAAGCACGTCGATACCTTGCCGCAATGAAAGCACTTCTTCATTACAATTAACCCGCTGACAACGTTAACCATTCCCCACAGATGTGAGCATTTCACTTCCTGCATACCTTCCTAAACCTCACAAAATGAGGCCACTACGATTTAAGGCCGCTCAACTACACATCCTCGCTTCTTGGCTACATAAACTACTTCTCTACTATCATCTAAATCTACGTTAAATTGCCCTCAGAACCCACAAAAAAACGCTAATACACGCTATCAAATATACTAATCCGCTTCACAAGAGAGAGCCCTTATCCACCCAACGCGTACAGCCTGCCTTGACAACTCTGTCCCGCTTATATACCATTTATGTTTTCGTTGTCCCAAACCGAAAGGACTAACAGAAGTGCCGTACAAAATCGTGTCTAAAAAACAGCTTTCAGAAAACGTCTTCACCGCCGATATTGAAGCGCCTCTTATCGCCCAGGCAAGAAAACCAGGCCAGTTTGTCATTGTCATTACAAATAATGAATACGGTGAGCGAATTCCCCTTACAATCGCCGATGCCGACCCCAAGCACGGCACCATCCGTCTCATCTGGCAGCGAATCGGCAAAACCACCACGGAACTGGCCGACATGAACGTAGGTGATGAACTTGCTGCCGTCGCCGGACCACTGGGCAGACCCACCCATATCGAAAACTTCGGCACCGTCGTCTGCGTTGGAGGCGGAATCGGTGGCGCTCCCCTGCTGCCCATCGCAAAAGCTCTCAAAACCGCCAAAAACAAAATCATCACCATCCTCGGAGCAAGAACCAAGGACCTTCTTGTCCTGGAAGACGAGTTCGCCAACACAAGCGATGAACTTATAATAACCACCGACGACGGCTCATATGGGCGAAAGGCCCTCGTAACCGAACCACTAAAGGAAATCTGCCAGCGCGACCAAAAACCCGACCAGGTCTTTGCAATCGGCCCCGCAATAATGATGTTGTTCTGCTGTGCGGTCACAAAACAGTTCAGCATCCCTACACAGGTCTCGCTAAATACCATTATGGTTGACGGCACGGGAATGTGTGGAGGCTGCCGAATCGAATACGACGGCCAGCCCAAATTCGTTTGTGTTGACGGCCCTGAATTCGACGGCCACAAGGTCAATTTCGACTTGATGATAAAAAGATTGGACGCTTACAAAGAACAGGAACAGAAAGCCCGCCAGCAATACGATAAACACAGATGCAAAATAGGCTTGGATAAATAGCATAAACTGTACTAGGGCCGGTACGATTAGCACAGATGGAAAACCAAGCGGATATATCTAAAGTCGTTCGCCAGCACACTGAGATGGATAATTTCTTCACCGGCGGCTTCACACCCAAGGGCAAATCTGCAGAAAGCCAGGCGCCACACCAACAGGATGATGCGGCCGTTGCCAAAGCGGCCAAAGAACTTCAGAAAATTGCCGATGAAGTTCGCCGATGCTGCAAATGTGGCCTCGGCTCCACTCGAACTAACGCCGTCCCCGGCGAGGGAAACCCAAACGCTCGCATAATGTTTGTCGGTGAAGGCCCCGGTGCTGACGAAGACGCCCAAGGAAGGCCTTTCGTCGGAAGGGCAGGCCAACTATTAGATAAGGTAATCGCGGCAATGGGGCTAAAACGCAGCGATGTCTTTATAGCCAATATCCTAAAGTGTCGCCCGCCGGGCAATCGCGACCCTCGCCCTGACGAGATAATAAATTGTTTTCCCTACCTTCAACGACAGATTGAGATAATAAATCCCGAGATAATTGTGGCGCTGGGGGCTCCTGCTGCCAGGACCTTATTGAACACCAACAAACCGATCGGCCAATTGCGGGGACAATTCCACGACTACTACGCCGGCCTCGGCAGTCCGCCAATAAAGCTTATGCCCACATATCACACCGCATACCTCTTACGAAATTACTCGCAGGACAACCGCAGAAAGGTCTGGGAAGACATGAAAAAAGTCCTCGCAGAACTCGACCTGCCAATCCCCGAACCGCCCAACAAATAACTCGCCCTCAATGCCAAAGCGAATCTTGTAAAGAAAAACCCAGTCGTATAAGTAAGACTAATGACGCACTCCCTATCGCTAATAACGCGGTTTTTGCGGCCAAAATAAACCTTTTTGCAAAGGCGACCTACGTTGTCGCTAAAAGCTGGAAGAAATTTTTAAAAAATTTTCAACTTTTTCCAATTTTCCCCTTGACAGTATTCGACCGTCCAAATACTGTATAGCTTGATATAAAGCTCATTAAAAGGATGTAGTTGTAGTTAGAGAAGACCCCTTGAAGGTTGAGGTTCTTTTAAGGGTATAGTTGCTTTGGGACAAGTCGCTAACTTGTTCGGAAGAGGAGTGATGAGAAGAAAGTTGAGGAGAAAAGGAGTTAGGGTGAGAAGGCTGGTTCGGTCTGCTCTGAGTATTTTCCTATTAGGTATGGTCGTTATGCAACCGTCTGCGCGCGCCGCTGTGGTTGACCTCACTACGCTGGGCTCCAGCGGAAGCGCCAACGGGGCGCAATTCTACCAATTTGATGAAATCCCAACAGGAACCGGGGTTATCGACTCATTCCTCAGGATTCAGGGCTTCGGAGTCCAGCACGGCTATAATACTGATGGAACCGTCGAATATGATACAATGTCTTCCTTTACACACTCAATCCAGATAAGTGACGTCCCAACCATAGACATCGGCGGTACACTCTACCGCGAGTTTATGCTGGACATCAATCAAGACGGTCAGCGTATCTTGTCGCTCGATGAGCTTAGAATAGCACTGTGGGATACGGGTAACCTCTCCGGATATTCAAGCATATTTGCTTCACCGATATACGACCTTGACGCCGGCGGAGACAACTGGATAAAACTGGATGACCTCCTCAACACCGGAAGCGGACACGGAGACATGCTCGCCCTCATCCCCGATAGCTTGTTTACGGATCCGTCGAGCCAATATGTATATCTCTATTCGAAATTCGGCGTCAACTCAGCAGCCGACAACGGATTTGAGGAATGGGCCTACGGAACGCAAGGCCCACTTATCCCTGAGCCGACTACTATTGCCCTGCTCGGCTTCGGCGCTCTGGTCCTGCTTCGGCGTAAACGCAGATAGACAGCACATCTGAAGGTTCAGAAATTACAGGGCTGTGAATCTTTCACAGCTTTTTTTATTTCTTGTCTTATCCCCCGCCGCACTCCCCCCAAATCTGCTCAATTAGCCGATTTAACCGCGCTTAAGCCTGTGGGCTTTGCGTGATTTGTTTCGTCAACTCGCCTAACAAAGCATGCATTTGGGAGTCCGAGATTTTGGCCTGGCCAATCTTGTTGCAGGCGTGCATAACCGTTGTATGGTCCCGGCCGCCCAAATGACCCCCAATCTCCTCCAGACTGTGTTTCGTCAGGCTCCTGGCCAGATACATACAAATCTGACGCGGCTCCGTTATGCTTTGGCTCCGCTTTTTGCTCTGCAAATCCGCAAGACGAACGTCAAAATGTCTCGTTACCACCTCGATGATATCAGTGATATTTATGTGCCTGGCCGCTGACTCAAGCTGCCCTTCCAGCGCCCTCTGGGCCAATTCAAGCGTTATCGGCTTGCCGGTGGTCATCGCCACTGCATAAATCGTCGTCAAAGCGCCTTCCAGTTCCCTGATATTGGCGTGCACCTTCCGCGCAATATATTCAGCTATCTCATCAGAAATATCCAGGCCGCGAAGGTCCGCTTTTTTCTGAACGATGGCGACTCTCGTCTCATAGCTCGGCGGGTCAATCCGCGTAACAAGCCCCCAGTTGAATCTGCTGATTAGCCGTTCCTCAAGTGAAGGAATCTGACCCGGTGGACTGTCGGCGCTAAGGATGATTTGTTTGCCGTTGTTGTAAAGAGCATTAAATGTATGAAAGAACTCCTCCTGACTCTGCTCACGCTCACGTAAGAACTGAACGTCGTCAATTACCAGCATATCAACGTTGCGGAACTGCCTCTGAAAGCCTGCCATGTTTCCTTCCTGTATCCCCCTGATAAATCTGTTCACAAAATCCTCACAGCCTGTAAACTGAATCACCGCCCCGTCAGACCTCTTCCTGGCCTCGTAACAGACCGCGTGTAAAAGGTGCGTTTTTCCCAGACCGGAACTGCCATAAAGAAAAAGAGGATTGTAGGTATTGCCCGGCGACTGACTTACCGCAACACAGCTTGCCTGAGCGAGCCGGTTACTCGGACCCACTACAAAATTCTCAAATGTATAATCAGGATGAAGTTTAAGTCCGGATTCGACCGGACCGTGGCGATGTGTAGCCCTTTCGTGCGTATCGACGCTGAATTCCACCGCAACAAGATGACCGGTTATCTGCTGAGCGGCCCGAGTGAAACTCGCTTTGCAATTGTCACGTAAGAACTGAAAGGTCGCCTCATCAGGACAACTGACCTCCAGAGACCCCCCCCGCAAGTGTCGAACCGTTAACTTCTCAAACCACTGGCGGGCATTGACAGGGTCGAGCGTCTTTGCACGTTCAAGGATATCGGTGAAAATCGCCTCTACTTCCCGAGCTGCCAAGCCTTTCTCCTTTCCGAATCGCTACTCTATGCAAACAGCCTCTATCCGCCTAAAACATCCCTGAAAAAAAATCCATAAGGTAAAAACAAATCACCCTGTCCGATTGAGTAAAAGCCTTCCGTGGCGAAAGCGATAACACAAATCTAACCCCGGGCCTTTGCTTTGTCAAAGAAAAATATTTATCTTTGGCAAAAAACCCAAAAAACATAAATCCTCCCAACAAGAGCAAAAAGTCCAAAAAAACTTAACGGATATCTGCGCTTGAAATTTTAACAAAATTCTGCGAAAATTACCTTAGAAAATTTTCTTTGACCCTTGAGGAACCGGCTATGGGAATTTTTACCAAAACCGCTGAATTTTTTAAGGACCGACTTGGCAAAACACGTGACAAAATCACCACCTCACTGTCGGCCGTACTGACTCTGGGCAGAAATATTGACGAAGACCTGCTCGACAAGTTGGAAGAAACCCTGATAAGCGACGATATCGGCGTGGAAACTACCGATAAACTCATATCAGACCTGCGCCAGGCCTACCGAGACAGGCAAATCGCCGCCACCGACGATATTATCCCGTTCCTCAAAGAGCACATTAAAGGCTACTGGCCCGACCGCGACAGACAGTTACACGCCGCCCGGACCGGTCCGACAGTCATCCTGGTCGCCGGCGTCAACGGCTCCGGCAAAACCACCAGTATCGCCAAACTCGCCTTCGTACTGGGTCAGGACAACAAAAATGTCGTTATAGCCGCCTGTGACACATTCCGCGCCGCAGCGGTCGAACAGCTAAGTATCTGGGCCGAGCGCATCGGCGCCCAAATCGTAAAGCAAAAAAGCGGCTCCGACCCCGCTGCGGTGGCCTTCGACGCCTGCAAGGCCGCCGTCGCAAGGAACGCCGATTTTCTCATCCTCGACACGGCCGGCAGATTGCACACCCAAAAGAACTTGATGAACCAGCTGACAAAAATTCGCGATGTCGTCGCCCGAAAAGTACCCGGGGCGCCAAACGAGGTACTGCTCGTCCTCGACGCCACCACCGGCCAAAACGCAATAGCTCAGGCAAAAATGTTCACCGAAGCAATCGACGTTACCGGCATATTCCTCGCAAAGCTCGACGGAACCGCCCGAGGAGGAATCGTCATCGCCATCAAAGACCAGCTCGATATCCCCGTAAAATTCGTCGGCCTCGGCGAAAAACCACAGGATATCGCCGAATTCAACCCCGAAACCTTCGTCGAGGCATTATTTAACTGACACCCGTAAGCCTCCAGGGAAAACTTGATGAAACATCGAAACTTATTTCTGACATTATTATTGAGTAGCTTGATGCTCCTGACCACCCTGAACGCTCGAACCGCCGCGCGCCGAACAAGCCCGCGCCGACGACGCAATATATCCGACCAGCAAAGAATCAGGGCCGCAAATAAGGATAAAGTTGAATTCGACCTGCGCTATGATTTCTCAATGCAGGCGGTGCCGTCCAAGATGAATTTCGTAACGCTCATTCCGCAAACAATTGCCAATAGACAGAAAATCCTCGATATAAACTACTCCGCGCAGCCTAGGCGGGTCTTCACCAAAAACGCAAACACCTACGCCGAGTTTGTTTTCAACAGGCCCCCAAGACAGTTCACCCTAAAAATAAACGTCAAGGCCGAAATTTACAGATATGACCTGTTCACCGCGAAAAAACAGTACAAAGAACAACCCCCGCCCAAAGACCCCAACCTTAGCAATTTCATACAGCATGAGCACTGCATACAAAAAAACCACGCCCACATACACGAAATTGCCAAAACCATCCGCGGCCAAACCGAAATAGACATCGTCAAAAGCATATATGAATTTGTAACCGACCGGCTCCGGTACGTACCGCGCACCGATGAATTGGGGGCGGTAAAGGCCCTTGCTGCAAAACAAGGCGACTGCGTCGAGTACTCCGACCTCTTCGTCGCGCTTTGCAGGGCCAAAAACATCCCCGCCAGAGTCATCAAAGGCTACGTAACCAAGTTTGACGATTCGCCCGAGCACGCCTGGGCCGAAGTCTACCTGACAGAACTCGGCTGGGTCCCCTTCGATTTAACCTATGGAGACGTCAAACGAAATTCGACAAAAAACAAAAGATTCCAAAAATTAAAACCAATCTACATCTACCTAACCAGCACCCGCAATGACCCAATACTTGACCAGGCCATTATCGTGCGGGGCCTCTGGGTCGGTAATGTAACACTGCGGGATTCAATCGTATTCAAATGATTTGTAAACTCACTACCAGGTACAAAACCGTTCTTTGGACAGTAGTGCTAATCGCCCTTGTTCCGCCGGCCGATATAGACGTCCGGGCCAGGACCCAACGAACAAACACCCGCAAAACAGAACGCCAAAAGCCCGTATACAGCAAAACAAGCAAAGTCGAGATGAATATATCCTACGACTTCTCTGTCCCCGGAAAGACCTCCAAAATACACCTCATTGTCGCCCTTCCGAAAACAATGCCGGACAGACAGCGGATATATAACGTCAAGTGCTCCCCGCAACCAACCAGACTCTTCACTGAAAACCAAAACGACTACGCCGAGTTTCTCTTCACCAACCCCGAAAAACAGTTCAAAGTGCAAATAAACGTCAAGGCCAAATTGCTCAGATATGACCTGTCAATAGCCCGTAAGGAACACAGGAAAAACCCGCCTCCCGACCCAAATTCACATAACTTTCTAAAGCACGAAAAGTACATTGAAAAAGACGAACCAAAGATCCAGCAAATCGCTAAAGGCATAAAAGGCAGTAACAAAGCAGCTCTCATAAAAAACATACACGACTATGTAATAAAGAATATGGACTACAGCCTTAACAAGGCCGACCTCGGAGCGCTCGAAGCTGCCGAACAGAAAAGGGGCGACTGCTCAGAATACGCCGACCTTTTTGTAGCTATATGCAGAGCAAAGAACATCCCCGCCAGAGTAGCTATAGGATATATAAAGGAAGCCACTCTTACACCGAGACACGCCTGGGCCGAGGTCTACATGCGAAAGTACGGCTGGGTGCCCTTCGACCCAACCTGGGCGGACGTAAAATTCAAATCAGCCCGCCAGTTTCACTATCTAAAATCCGTCTACATCTACCTTACGCATATTCGCCACGACCCGGTCCTCGGCGGCGGCTATTACTCCACCTGCCGATATTGGGGTGACTCCCCCGGAATAAAAAGTTCGGTCGAATTCAAGTAGATTCCGCAAAGCCCCCTTAAACTCTCAAAAAAGCCTGTAGGCATAAGTCCACAGGCCTTATTCTCTCACAAAGTTTTCTCAGGCCCGCGGATAATTGCCCAAATAGCACGTCTTTGGCAACCCGCCAGTCAGCGGCATCGCATACTCGACAAAAGCATCGGTTATACCATTGCCTTCAGCGTTGATAAATTCGTCCGGCATAGATTTTGTCTTCTCAGCCACGTTCTTAAGTTCCGTGCGGAAAATCTCAATTTTATAATCCGCCCCGCTTGCAAGCCGCTTTATTGCTACCGAGCCGCTGACCTGCTCCATCGCGTACTGAACCGCGTGCCGCCCGCACCACCGGGCTTCCCGTAAATCAACATCAGACTGTAGCCCTGCAAAGCTCCTCTGCAGATACCCGAACGTATCGGCCCGCACACGCTTCACCTTCAATTCGGTCTTCACCTGTCCCGCCAAAAAGTCCGCCAGAGCGCCCGTCCCCGAAAGTTGTATATTCCCGTGCGCATCCCTCTCTACCCCCTCCGCCAATTTCTTCGCCCAGGTAACACCCGCACTGTCACATATACCTTCGCTGACCGCAACCACACACCGGTTAAGTTTCTTATAGACGCCCTCGACATCACCAAGGAATTTCTCCATCGAAACGCCCCGCTCAGGAAAGTAAACCAGATGCGGCCCGTCATCGTCTCTTTGCTTGCCCAAAACAGTCGCAACCGTCAAAAAGCCGGCATGCCTGCCCATAATCACGTCGATTTTCACCCCCGGCAAAGCGCGATTGTCCAAATCATCCCCCATCAACGCGCACGCCTCGAACTTCGCCGCCGTCCCGAACCCCGGACAATGGTCAGTAACCAATAGGTCATTATCTATCGTCTTGGGAATATGAAACGCCCGAAGCTCGTAGTCGGCCTTCGCCGCCATCGTATTGATGATATGGGCCGTATTCGCCGAATCGTTCCCGCCGATATAGAAAAAGTATCTGATGTTCCGCTTCTTGAAAACATCGAGTATCTTCGCGCAATACTCCTCATCCGGCTTGTCCCTGCTCGAACCGAGGGCCGCACACGTTGAACCCGCCGCCTGTTCCAGCTCATCAGCCGACAGCTTTTTCAAATCGATAAACTCGTCCTTGATAATCCCCGCCACCGCGTGGACGGACCCGTAAAGATTCTCAATCTCAGGATGTTTGCTCGCCTCTTCGATAACGCCGACCAGAGACGCATTTATCACGGCCGTCGGCCCGCCCGATTGACCAACTACTGCATTAGCTTTTGGTGCTCCTGCCATCTTCAAAATATCTCCATTAAAACGCTTATCTTATTGTTTTTCTCGTGACCTATTATTTTTCTTTTGAAAGTTTTCTTTTAAGCTTGGCAACTTGGCCCTTGCTCATTTTAAGATCAAACTGCACAACTGTTGTGGGTTCTCCATCTCGCATTTCAGTCTTTATATCTGAAACCACTTTTACACCGTTCTTGTGTTTTGCCTTCTTGAGAAGCTCCTCCGGGTTTTTTGCAGGCGCAATTGTACATCGGCACCCTTGCCAAAAATCTTTCGCTTGGCAGAACTTACCTTTAATCAATTGTTTTACTTCGTCTGGCGCAAACAAACGTTTATCACGCTCGCTACACAAAGGGCAGACATGCTCATCATTTGCCGCTGACCAGCGGACGTATTCAAACCCAGAAGCTTCTAAGTCAGCTAGCTTTTCTAATATATATTTGCGTTGGTCATGCAATTGCCCTTCGGTCTTGAAGATATATCCGCAATGACGACACTTAACCCTACCTACGTATTGGGCAGGTATGGGAATCGTACTTTTACAATTCGGGCAGTTATGTTGTATTTGGTACGCCATCGGTAAAATTCAACTTCAACTCATTACCTAACTCATGAAGCATTTATTATACAAACACAGCATCAACAGACAACGATAATCGGAAAAACGCATTTCCCCACCCTACTTGCCTAGCTCAAAAACAAAATTATCCAACTTCAAATGCACACCTCGGAGTCAGAAAATATAGCCACTTGCCGACCACTTTAGAGTTTAAAATCGCCCCGGCCGCCCTGCCGTAAACCTCCAACTGCTCTCGATAAAGCTCAGCTCGCCTGGCAATCTCTTTGCCGCTTACATCGTCGGTCTTGAAATCTATTACCGCCAAACCCCGTACGGTTTGGATTAGCATATCAATTATCCCCTGCACAACCACAGTCTCATCACCGCATTCCAGTTTCCCACTCGAGCCACGAGTCACGAACCACGAGTCACGAACTTCCAAAGCCGGCACCGCAAAAGTAAACGGCCATTCTCGCCACACAGTGTTCTTCCTGTCAAGGACCATACGACCCAATTCACTCTCGAAAAATGCTATTATCGAACCGCCATCCACCCCCTCAGCAACACTCTCACTTATCCTACCCTCCGCCATAAGTCTCTCCTTCACCCGCCCAATCGCCTCTTCCGTTACGGCCTCGCCCAGATTAAGCTGACTGATTACAAGATGCGTCGCCGTCCCAATCAGCCGCCCGTCTATCTGCTCCGCCAAATCATCGGCCAAAACAGCCCTCGGCCTTCGCTCCAGCGCCTTTGAATAATCCATCCTCACGAACTCATCCTCCTGATGAGTCAATTCAGTTACCGACAGCTTCGCCGGCAGCACCGACGCCGCACCGAATCCATACCGCCAACCCAAAGACTTCTTCACCTCGTGCAGCAGCTTCGACTCCGCTCGTTTCGCCCCTGCTTTTTTCCTTTTTGGCGCCGCCCTCCGGGACTTCCCCGCCTTCAGTTTGTCAACATACTTGCTAAGCTGCCCAAGTTCACTCTGCCCATAAACATTCAAACTAAATAAGTTGCCATCCCCACACTTCGCCGCCAGTCCCGTCTCAAAGGCCTCATGCAAACTTCCTTGCCTCGAAAGACCGTACAAAATCCAATCCAGATGACTCCGACAGCCGCGAAGCTGCCAGTCAGCAACCGGCCCGTCACCGAAGGAAAAACCGTCGCAGATAATCTCCCTGCATCTGCTCGCCTTCTCGCAGCCGCTTAGCACAAGTCGCTCCCGCGCCCGCGTCATACCAACGTACAGTATCCGCATCTCTTCCGCTAAGTCCGCCTCTTTTTTCTCCCGCTCAATCAACTGATACGCTATCGAATCCAGCTTCCTGTTCGATTTGCCGTCGATAATTCGCAGTCCCAACAGTCCATCCGACTCAACCAGACAATCCTCCTGAAAATCTCTCCTGCTGAATTCACTGTTCAACTCCGCCAAAAACACAACCGGAAACTCAAGCCCCTTGCTCTTGTGCACGCTTATAATCCGAACCGCGTTTTCCGCCTCGGCCTCCGGCGATGCGTCCCTCCAGTCCCGCCCGCTCTCCTGCAACTTCTCGACAAACTCAACAAACCGCCTTAGCGACAAGTTCCCCGCCCTGCTGCTGGCAAAACCCTCGAATTGTATCGCCCGCTCGTGAAGCTTAAGAAGATTCGCCCTCCGCGCCTTCCCGTTCGGCAGCGCCGAAACAAAAGACAAATACCCCGTCTCACGATAAATCTGCCAGACCAAATCCCCCAAATTACCCTGCCGGGCAAGCACCCGCCACCGCTCAATCTGCTCGAGCACTTTCTTAAGCTTGCGCGCAAGTCCCACCTCCGGCCCGCTCTCACAATACCCAACCACACACCCGTAAAAATTCCTTGCCTCCTCCTCATTCTTGCTATGAATCTTTATCTTCGCTAACTCCGTGTCACTTATCTTAAAAAATGGACTCCGCAATACCGCCGCCAATTCAATATCACGCTGCGCATTATCCAGGACTTTCAGCAGGCTCAGACAATCACTGATTTCAGTCGTCTCGAAATAGCCCGTCGCCGATTCGCAACTGACGGGCACTCCCGCTAACCGAAGCACCTCCACATAATCATCGACCTTCTTGGCCGGCGAACGCATCAGCACAACTATATCACGATATTCAACCGCCCTGTACCCCCCTGTCTGCTTGTCAAATATCTCGAACTCCGCCTTACCCGTCTCCGCCCCCACCATCTCCCCTATCCGCCTCGCAACCATCGCCGCCTGACACTGCCTGCTGCTGTAATGACCGTTAGATTTCGCCGCCCCTTTCTCATCAATAAGGTGCAGCTCAACAACGGCCTCACCCGTTCTCTCAACCTCTTCATCCGCCGCCCTTAGCTCCGCCGACTCATCATAATCAATCTTCGCAAAGCCGGCCGTCATTATCCGCCCGAATACCTCATTGACAAAATCAAGTATGCCCTTGGCGGAACGCCAGTTCGTATTCAGGTCCACCCGAAAGCCTTTTGGTGCACTCTTAGGGTCAACAGATGCAGGCTTCAAATGCTCCAGAAATATCTCCGGCTTGGCTCCCCTGAACGCATAAATACTCTGCTTAACATCACCCACATAAAGGTCATTGCCGCCCGCGCTGAGCATATCTAATATCGCCTGCTGAACGGCGTTTATGTCCTGATACTCATCGACAAATATATATTTATATTTTTCACGCAGCGCCAACGCCGTCACCGACGGCTTCAACTCATCTTCCGAAGACTCCTCGCTTACCAGAAGTTTCAACGCATAGTGCTCCAGGTCCGCAAAATCAAGACAGTTCACCCCTTGCTTGGCCTCGCCGTAAAACTCATCAAACTTCCTGACAAGCTCAACTAACACCCGCGTCTGCAAACTGACGGCACCCCCAACCGTCTCAAGGTACTCCGGATTCACAATCGCTAAGCTGCGCAGTTCATCAAAACCCTCTACCGCTTTTTTCACCGTTCTTCGCACTAATTCAGCAGCCGCTTCCCTCAAATCCTTAGGCTTATTAACTCTCGGCTTCTCAAAACCTTTTATCTCTTCCGCACACTTCTCCCACTCACCGGCCTCCAAAAACTCAATACAGCGTTCAACAGGCTTTACAAACTTCTCCTCGCACTCACTGACCCAGCTGCCTCCCGATTTCTCCGCCTCATAAAGTCCCTGCGCATGTCGAAGCTGGCTTTGAATGTATCGTAATCTCTCCGCAACAATTTGCCTTTGTTTCTCACCGAGGTCGCTTGCAAGAGGATTCGCCGCTTCTGCAAGCGCCATCGCCCGCTCATACCACCGCTCCCGCCGGACAACACCATCTAGAAAATCACTAACAGTTATTATCTTCGAAATAAAACCGTCGTTTGTCCGAAGGTCTCGCCGCCTCAAAAGTTGCTCAAGCCCCTGCACTAAATTACCCTGCTGCCACGCCCACTCGATTGTCTGCTCCAGCGCCTCTGTCTTCAGCAGCCTTTGTTCGTCTGCGTCTATTATCCTGAACGTCGGGTCAAGCCCCAGCCTGTAAAAATACTCCGTAATAAGCCGCTTGCAAAATGAATGTATCGTACTGATATCAGCCCCCGCTAACAGCATAAGCTGATAGCGAAGATGCCGGTCCCTGCTCTCCCTGACCGCCGACTCCAGCAGCTCGCCAATCCGCAATCGCATCTGCTCAGCAGCCGCATCGGTAAATGTCAGTACCAGTATGCTCCACACATCCGGACATATATCCTTGTCCGACACAATATCCACGCACCGCCCCGAAAGCACCGCCGTCTTGCCCGTACCCGCAGACGCCGTAACGAGCACATCACTGCCCCTCTGCTCTATCGCCCGCCTCTGCTGCTCAGTCCATTCTATCTTCTTTTCACTCATCAACCGTCCTTATCCTGTCAAGAACTTCTGCCTTCCCCAGCGACTCTAAGAAGTTGTACTCATTTATCTGCCAGTCAAACCTACAGACAGACTTGTACTTGCACCAGCGGCACGGTGATTCCCCGCCCAGACGATAAGGCCCCACATCAATCCTGCCCGACACAATCTCCTCTGCCAACTCGGCCATCTTCTCCTCTGCAAACTTCAGAACATTTTCAAAATCCTCAGGCTTTAGAGCGTTACTTATCCCATAATTCCCGTATTGCGCATCCTTCGCCGTAATACGGAAACTGTAGAACTTACTCCACCCCCTCTCTAATCCCGAATCAATCTTCTGCGAAAATGCGCCATCGAATATCCCCCTCGCCTTATAACCAAAACTCTCTGCCGCCTCCGTTAATCCCTCCAGTGTGGTCTTCATCGGGCTTACCTCAACCGGCATAAAGAACGCCCCCGCCACCTTGTCCACCTTGCACTGCCGCTCGGATGCGTTGCGAACAGCCAACATATATATGGGAAGCTGCATGTCCAGCCCGTAATAAAACTGCGACCACCCAAACCATTTCGTCCTCCGCTTATAATCAAAGATAGTTGCGGTTTTTACCCCGTCAATCTCCGCTATGTCCACCCGGTCAATCTTTCCACCAAGATACAGCACCCGCTTATCCGAAAGCCCTATCCTGTATTCACCGAGCGTCTCCCCTGCATCCTTGACCTGCCCGAACGATACCTCCGACATCCTCGGCCGAAATTCACCCGCCTGAACCATCTCCCTTATCGCCAAAACACAATCCTCAAGAGCCTCCCCTGCCGCGTGAATAATAAACGCATTATGCGCTGAGTGTCTCAAAAAGTTTGATACAAAGCCATCTTCTTTCATGAACTCCGTCATCCCACTCCGCAGCAGGCCCAAAAGCTCATCCTCGCCAATAGATGCAAAATCTTCTCTCTCTGCATTGAGACGCTTCAACAAACCATCCAGAACCCGATGATAGAAGAGCCCCAGGTCCAAAGGCTCAAACTTAAACTCCTCCCGCTCCTCCAATCCCAGTATATATCTGGCGAAATACTGATACGGACACGCCGCAAATGTCCCCAGCCGCGTTGCAGAGCTTCTCACCTCTCGCCCGAAAAGCTCTTTCACTATCTTCCTGTCTAACTTCACTTGATTGTCGTAATCCAGCGCCGACCGAACAGCCGACCCCAACCCTCCAAGTTGTTCATCTAATACAACATCATCCAATAACTCAGCAAGCCGATTCCGTTCACTCGTCTCGGTACTAAGACCATCCTTGCCAAGTTCCCCGCACAGCAAGTCAGCAAGCTCAGCCTCGCTATTTACCTTCCCAACGTCTATCTGCTCTCCTGACACCGATTCTTCTTTGAGATTCTCGAACAGCCCCTGCAGATTATCTACAAACTGCGAGCGCACAACGCTGCTGCCCTTATCATCCGCCAACGGGTAACTCACACACAGAAACTCCGATGCCCGCGTAAACGCAATATAAGCCAGATACTGCCGCTCAACCAGCCTCTCCGCGGCCGACGCCGCTAGCCCAAAATCCGCCGACTCACATGCTGCCCGGTCGTCCTCGGTCAATATACTCCCCCAACTTACCGGAACAGGAAACTGCTTCTGTGTCGCCCCTATCAGAAAAACCGCCTTCAAATCAGGATGCCGGCTACGCTCGATTGACCCGACAAGCACCTGGTCCAGCGTCGCCGGAATAAAAGCCAACTCCATCTGAGAAAAAGCCGAACTAATTATCGCCAGCCAGTCCCCACACCCCATCTCCTGCTCGCCGAACACCTCCACAAGCTCATCGAATATATCCACCAGCCTCTCGTAAAACTGCTGATGTTCGTCAACGCTCGCGTAATCCCCTCGCTCCACCGTCTCTTCAATCCAGCTCCCGACCCTCTCTCGAACGCCTAACGTCTCAAGAAAGTCAAAAACAACCCGCGCAAACTTCACCGCGCTAATCGTCTTCGCCCCGTCCCCACCGCCGCGAAGCTTATCGCGAAGCCCTAACAAAGGCCCGCTCACCTTTTTGCGGATTTGGTTTATCCGCCCTTCATCGAAATTCTTTTCATCTTCACCCGCAAAACACCACTCCTGCCCGCTCGTCCAGTCCCGCACTGTTATACCAAACGCCAGACAATAATTTTCTAACAGGTCAACATCGCATCGCTCCACCGGCACAAGGTCCGTCTTAAGATACGCGAATATATCGCTGCAGGAAAAACCGCCCGTCACCACCTGCAACACCGAACTCATCAGCGCAACTACCGGATGCTGGTCCAGCAACTTTCGCTTATCAATAAAAAACGGTATCCCGTAGTCCTCAAAATGCGCCCTTATATAGTGCTGATAATACTCGATGTCTGATGCAATAACTGCAATATCACGGTATCGACAGTCTTTCTCCTTGACCAATCGCAGTATCTCTCTTGCCACAAACTGAACCTCCGCTCGCCCGTTCGACGCCGACACAATCCGGATATTATCTCCCGCCTCAGCCTTCGACGGCTCAAGCGTAAACAGCTCACGCTCAATATGCCCAAGCTCCGTACAACGGCAAAACCTGACCGCCTCCTCTAAGATTACCGGCTCAGCCAACGGCAGCTTACACTTCCTGATTATCTCCACCAAATCAGCGTATGTCTGCTCAGTCGGACCGAATAAACTCACAGGGTCGATGCCTTTAGCATTAGGATTCGCCAAATCCACCTTCGATGCATCCAGACACAGCGCAATTTTGGCTTCCCCCACCACTTTCAGCAGCTCGGTTAAGATTGCAAGCTGGGCCGTCTTAAAACCCGCAAACCCATCCACCCACAGCTTCGCACCCTTGACAAAATCCGCCTCAGCCACCTTTCGACAGCTCTGGCTCAGTTGAACATCCGGGTCGATGAACTTACCCTCGATAAACTTCACATATTCATCAAAAATCAGCCTGATATCGCCAAATTTCAATGCAGTTAAATTATTACGCTCGTCCTTCTGAAGCTCACCCACAAGCTGCTCAATATCCTCCGCCGTCTTGCCATACTGATGCAGTTCTGAAATTGCCTCCGCCATCCGCCGTCCCAGCCCCGGCTGACTCGCCGATGAGCCAAACACCCGTAACTTGCTGCTGTTGTCCCGCAAAATCCGCTGGATTACCATTTGCCGGCCTAACCGCGAAAGCCTCGGCACCGCCGTATTCTTACCCAACAGCAGAAATTGCAGACGCGAAAACGATAGCACGTGCAATCTGTGATAACCCGCTACCGCCTTCTCTGCCAAAATCGCACGCTCCGCCTGATATGTCGCCTGCTCCGGCACTAACAAAAGCAAGCTACGCTTGTCAGCCGAATCACCAAGCGCATCAACCACCCCTCGTATACAATAGCTCGTCTTGCCCACCCCGCTTCTGCCAAGTATAAACTGTACCGACATAAAAATACCCTAAAAATCAGCCAACTGCAACTGAAACACTTTTTACCACAAATGCCCCTTTTTTTCAAATCTTTGGTATCTCAACCTGCCTTTCTGCCGATAAATAAAATATGGTTTTGAATACCAAAATCTAAAAAGGAGATAACCCGATGAGAACCAGAAGAACTTTACTGTCTGTAGTAGCCGCCATATCCTGCATAGTTATAGTCTGGCTTACTACGGCAATTCACGGCAGAGAAACCGGCCGAACCTATGAAATACACCCCCATGTCGCCGTCCCATACGGCTACACTCCAAATACTGACACTTACCGCCTCATTGACCTGATTGAGTACCTCACCGACCAGAACCAGCAAATAGCGCAGGACCACCTTACCAATATGAGCGCCCAGTTAAACGCCCTTGCCGAAAAGTTGGACGCCGTCGACGCCAAATTAACAAACCTCTCCAAAAAAATGACACGAATTGAAAAGGCACTCGGCATCCAACAGCCTCCACACACAACCGAGCAAAAGCCCGCCGCCAAATCACCACCGCCTGCCACCTCCGACTAACTTTCCCTCACCGTATCTAAACTCTTGTCCTCTCTGCGCCCGACAAGCCTTACCCCCATACTTCCTCCACAACCTACCAACACAACCACGCCTTTCCCACCACGCAAGAGGCACCGCTCGCCTCATCAACTACCGAAAATCAGCTTGTTACCGACCCAAAGCCCTGCTATACTTTTCCCGTTGCATAATATGAAAGGATAAGTATGGAAAAATCCAAAAGCTTCCGTTCAATCCTCATCCCGAGCGCCACTGTCTTCTTCTCAAGCGCCTGCATAATGGTCCTCGAACTCGTCGCAAGCCGCCTCATCGCCCGCCACCTCGGCTCATCTCTCTACACATGGACCTCCGTAATTGGTATCGTCCTGGCGGGCATCACCATCGGCAACTACCTCGGCGGCCGCATCGCAGACCGCTTCCCCGCAAAAAAGGCCCTCGCCGTCCTTTTGGGAATAGCCTCGGTTACATGCGTCGCGACCGTTATCCTCAATAACCTCATCGGCGACTGGATGTTGTTGTGGTATTTCCGCTGGCCTGTCCGCGTCTTCACCCACGTCCTGTTGGTCTTCATCGTCCCCTCCACACTGCTCGGAACCATAAGTCCCGTAGTCGCAAAGATGGCCCTCGACCAGGGACTACCCACGGGAAGGACCATCGGTGACATATACGCCTGGGGAGCCGCCGGAAGTATCGCCGGGACCTTTCTTACAGGATACTACCTGATAGCAACGATGGGAACCATCGCTATCATCTGGACGGTCGCCGCAGCACTGCTGGCGATGGCCATACTCTACTGGGCCAGATTCTGGGCGCTCTATGTATGGGCCCTAATCTTCATCGCACTAATGACCATGGCAATCGCGCCTGCTGACTGGGCCGAAGATACCGCCACCAGGCTTGCATTGAGACAAACTCCAAACCCGGACATCATTTATGAGGATGAAAGCCAGTACTCCTACATCGCGGTCAAACAAACTTCGAAAAAACCAGACACACGCGCCTTCATGCAGGATAAATTAATGCACAGTCAAATCATAATGGACGACACACTCAACCTGCAATACTCTTACGAGCAGATTTATGCCGCCGTAACACACCTCTTAAGTCAGGACCAAAAGACCCTTTCCGTGCTTGTAATCGGCGGCGGAGGCTATGTCTTTCCTCGATACGTCGAGAAACTTTGGCCCGGCAGTCGCGTCGACGTCGCCGAAATCGATCCCCGCGTAACCAGGGCCGCAACCCGGGCCTTCGGCCTCGAGCCGGATACCACCATAAACACCTTTACTATGGATGCGCGTAATTACGTCAGTCAACTCTTGCAGCAGCAGACCGAAGACCAAAAAATACAATATGACTTTATATACGAAGATGCCCTCGACGATTATTCGATACCATACCAGCTCACCACCAAAGAATTTAACGATAAAATCTTCCGGATACTCTCAGACACCGGCGTATATATGATTGAGTTGATAGACATTTTCCATAGCGGCCTGTTCGTCGGCTCATTCATAAATACCCTGGAGCGAACATTCCCACACGTTTATGTCGTTACTAAGCGAGAACCTCGTTCAGCACGCAATACCTTTATAATTATTGCCGCCAAACAGCAAATCAATCTTGAAAACCTCCGAGACCACCGAGCCGTAAAAAGTATCGATCTGTGGATATTGACCGATTCCGATATAGAAACACTCAGGGAAAAAGCCCACAGAGTTGTATTAACGGATAACTTCGCGCCTGTGGAAAATATGCTCGCACCCGTAGTACGCAAAAGTGGCCTCGATCTACTATCAGGAGAATACCACGACATGGCACAAGAACTCAAGCACCGCGGTAAACTGGATCAAAGCATCACGCTGTACCAGGAACTCATTCAGATCGACCCGGTAATGTCTATCACCGCATATACCGAAATAGCCAACATGATGATACAACAGGGCAGGTTAAACGAGGCCGCCAAGGCCCTTCAAAACGCAATCAACTACAACCAAAAAGCCCAAACCAAAACCAATATGGCAAGCGTACACCTCGATTTGGCCTTGACTCTGAAAAATATGGGACAATCCGCAAAAGCAAAGCCACATTTCCAAAGAGCAGTACAAGCATTCAAAACAAAACTAACCACCGACCCCGAGTCACACGATACACTCTTCGGACTGGGCGTCGCCCTGGTAGAAGTCGGCGAGTTTAGCAAAGCAACCAAATACCTTCAACAGGCCGTAAATAAAAAACCGTCCGATTTTCAAGGCCAGTTAGCCCTCGCAAGGATACTTGTGAAACAGAAACGTTACGACGAAGCTGTCACAGCACTGAAAAAGGCAATAACCGCCGCCCCGGGCCGGTACGCCCTCACTGAATTACAAACCTATCTTCAACTCGTAAAAACCAAAGCCAAATACTGACCTGCCCCTCCTGCTCCACAACTTTCCAAAAAATCAGAATACCCCCCACGCTGATAATACCAGTATTACAGACCAACTTCATAGCAGTAAAGTCAACGCTCACCCGTAACAAGACAAAATCACGAGGCTACATGCTGACTGAACTCAAGCACCTCCGGCCCGACCAGCTTAACATAGTCCGCCATACTCATCCGCACCGCCTTCTCATGGCTGCCCCCCTGGAACGTGATATGGTCGTCCTCTGCCAGTGTCTTGTCCATCACCGTCGGCAAATCATATAAGTTGCCAAACGGAGGCTCCGCCCCTAACTCACAGTCCCCGAATATCTTCCCAAGCTCCTTCTCTTTCGCCAGCGACACCTTCTTCGCCTTCAGCTGTTTCTTCAGCCCCTTCAGGTCAATATTGTAACACGCCGGCAGAACGCACATCACATAATCGCCGTCGGCCTTCACAACCACCGGCTTCGCCACATATTTCCCCCGCTCATGAACCTCCGCCGCCATATGCTGCGCCGTAAACGCCGGCTTGTGCTTCGTGACCTTGTACTTCACCTTCGACTTTTTCAAAAATTCCATGACTCCCATAGCAATTCTCCCAAAATCTTCCAAAAATCAACTGCAAAAATCCCACACAAAATTACTTTTATCCACTAAAATCCACCCTGTCAATCACCCATCTCCAAAAATTCTCCCGCCCCCGAAAATCGCTACTGCACCATTTATCATTGCTTTTTGCCCCCTCTGCTGATAGCCTACCTGCATCTCAGCTTAATAAGCCTGAACAATATTTTGCATTACCGACTGAGTAAACTTCTATGAGCATAAAAGTCCTAGGCATCTCCGCAAGCCCAAGAGCGAACGGCAACAGTGACCTGCTCCTCAAACAGGCCCTCGCCAGCGCCGAATCCGCAAACGCTCAAACCGAATACATCCGCCTGGCAGACCTCAACATCGCCCCCTGCGTCGAGTGTAACTCCTGCTTCAAGACAGGTGCCTGCAGAGTCCAGGATGACTATCAGCTAATCTCCGCAAAGATGCTCGAAGCCGACCGCCTCATCTTCGCAACCCCCATCTTCTTTATGACCGTCTGCGCCCAGGCAAAGCTCCTCATCGACCGCTGCCAGTGCCTCTGGGCGCACAAATACGTCCTCAAAGAACCCCTCGTCCAAACCGCCGGCCGGGACCGACGCGCTATGACCATCGCCGTCGGCGGCTCAAAAAGTAAAAAAATGTTCGACTCCATCCGCCTGACAATGAAGTATTACTTTGATGTCCTCGACATGCACTACGTAGCCAACCTCTTTGTAAACAAGATGGAAGAACCCGCCCAAATCAAAAACCACCCCACTGCTATGAAAGAAGCCCTCCGACTCGGCGCAGAACTCGTCACCGCCCCTACTCCATCCGAAAAACCAATCGACATCGAACTAACCTAATCTCCAAAATCCTTCTCCCCCCTTTGCCTCTTGATCTCGCTCCTTCTCTTCTTCTCCGCCAGCCGCTTCTCCCTCGCATACGCCGGCACCTTCGTCTTTTTCCGAACACGTCTCTTCTTTAACGCCTCCCTCACCAGCTCCCGCAATCGCTCAACCGCCCCTTCCCGGTTCGCCTTCTGCGTCCGATGCCGCTGACAGACAACCCTTACCACACCCCTCTTGTCCGCCCGCGTCGCAAGCCGTTTTAGTATCCGCTTCTTTTGCTCATCGGAAAATCTCTTACACCTCGCCACATCAAAAAACGCCGTCACCCGCGTATTGACCTTATTGACATTCTGTCCCCCCGGCCCGCCGCTCCGGGAAAACCTAAAAACAAGTTCTTCCTCTGGTATCTCAATCACCACTATTCATCCATCGTTCGAAAGACCGCTCTGCCACAATCTACCAAATCATCAAATTTTATCAATATTTCCCACCAATAACCAAGCACTACAGCCAAAATCAACAAATTTACCGCCACTTCCACTCTTTTCCCTTGAACCCACCCGTAATTTCCCCAAAATATGCCACTACGACAAAGGCCCGCACCGGGCGGGCCAGAAACCAACAACTTCATAACTTGCCAGACTGAGGAGGCAAAAATGAAAACAAAAATGGCAAAAACAATTCTGACACTGACCTCAATAGCTTCAGTCGCGCTGATAGTCTGTTCCGTACTGGCCACTGCCGAAGACCAGACCAAGGCCGAGGGCCCCAAAATCCAGGAGATGCGGGCAGGCAAAAGTTACATCCCCACCAAGGTCTACACCGCCGAACAGGACCGCAAAATGCTAAAGCTCTTCGAGGGCCTCCGCGTCGCCGACGTCATCGACGGAATGGACAAAGCCGGCCTGCGAAACGTCGGCGCTATGGACCCTGACATCCACCCCGCCTGGACCGACACCAAAACCTTCAAACACCGCTTCATCGGTATTGCCCTCACCGTAAGATATGCACCCGTCAACTGGCCCCTCCCGCAGAAAATGAACACTAAGGAATTCGACGACTACCAGGCCAGGCACTACGGCGGGTCCGCCGCAGAGCCTTTCGTTGACCTCATCCGCCCCGGCACCGCCGTCGTAATCGATGACTCCGTAGGCTACGACGTCGGCCCCATCGGCTCCTTCAACATCATGGTCTACAAATCCAAGGGCTGTGTCGGAGTCGTAACCGACGCTACCGCACGCGACCTCGATGAAGTCGCCGCCGAAGGTGTCCCCCTTTACATCAAAGAGCCCGGCCGGCGAATCCGCCCCGGCCGAAACCAGACCGAATCAGTAAATATGCCCATCGTCTGTGGCGGGGTACTTGTCATGCCAGGCGACATCATCCTCGCCGATGGCGACGGCGTCCTCGTCGTCCCCCGTGCTTACGCCAAGGAAGTCGCCGATTACGCCCGTGCTACCCTCGAAATGGACAAGCCACGAAGAAAGGAACTCTACGAACAGCTCGGAATCCCCCTCGACGACTCCGTAAAATAAAAACCAACACCTTCTACCACAAAAACCAAAAGCCCCCGACTAACCAGGGGGCTTTTTAATTAGCCGCTGTCCGTCATGGCTCACGCCAGCCCTCAAATCACTTCATTTTCTTCAGCAGTTCCTTCCTTGCCTTCACCCGCACCTTCGCGTTCTCATAACGCCTCTTCTCGTCCTCTGTCTCCGGCACAATCGGCTCAACCGGAC
>CAZENQ010000047.1:0-23550 GCA_964513655.1 uncultured Pirellulales bacterium
AAGAAAGTCGCCGTCGTCGGCGGCGGCAATGTCGCCATGGATGCTGCCAGAACAGCCGTGAGACTTGGGGCCCAAAAGGTCTATTTGGTCTACCGTCGAAGCGAAAAGGAAATGCCCGCCCGAATTGAAGAAGTCCACCACGCCAAAGAGGAGGGCGTAATATTCTATATATTGCGCAGCCCCAAAAAAATAATTGGCGACCGTGACAGCAAAGTATATGCAATCGAATGTCTTAAATACAGGCTCGGCGAGCCGGACGCATCGGGTCGCCGCAGGCCTGTCCCCGTTATGCACTCGGAATTCAGAATTGACGTCGACACCGTCATCATAGCTATCGGCAACGCTGCTAACCCATTGATTCGCCAAACCACCCCGGGCCTGCAGTTCAATAAGTGGGGCAACATCGTCGTTGACGAAAACTGCAAAACTTCTCTGGAGGCTGTTTATGCCGGCGGCGACATCGTCCTTGGGGCCGCAACCGTAATACTGGCTATGGGCCAGGGCAGAATCGCAGCCGCTGCTATGAACAAATACCTCGCAGAAAAGAAAAAGTCCTCCAGCAAGGCTGCCAGAACCCGTTGACCATGTTTGACAATTCGAATTTTATTTAGTACCATTCTGGTTTATTCTATTTCCGCGATTCACTGTAAGTCATTTAGGCCTTAGTATTGATGCAGGGTAAGAAGCAATTTTTCAGCAAGTGATAATGCAAGTCAAGCCGTTTAAAGCATTTAGGTTTAACGAAGCGGTAGTTGGCGATGTGGGAAGCTGCATCGCTCCTCCGTATGATGTCATAAGCCCCGCTCAACAGCGGCAGCTCTACGAAAAAAGCCAATATAATATCGTGAGGATAATCAAAGGAAGAGAGACGCCCACTGACGACGACAAAAACAACAAGTACACCAGGGCTGCCGCTTACCTTGACGCTTGGGTCCAAAAAGGCATTTTAAAGCAGGACCCGGCTGAGACCATCTACGCTTACGTCCAGGATTTTCAGGTGGCTGGGAAAAATTATCAACGCAACGGCTTTGTCGTTTTGGCCAAACTTGAAGAATTTGGTAAGAACGTAAGGCCGCACGAGCAAACCCTCGATAAGCCCAAAATCGACCGTCTGAGTCTCCGAGAAGCAACCAATGCCGAATTCGGTCTGATATTCATGCTATACGAAGACAAGCAAAACATTGCAGACAAAATTATCGAAAGAGCTGCTAAGCAAAAACCACTTATCGATTTCACCGATGAACTGAACGTCCGACACCGGCTGTTCGCAATAACCGCCAGGGACGAAATCGAGCAAATCGAAAAAATGATGCTTGATAAAAGCTGCATTATAGCCGATGGCCACCATCGTTATGAAACGGCTTTGAATTACCAAAAAGAAACCGATAACCCTGCAGCCGCCTACCAAATGATTGCCTTCGTCAATACCTGCCACGAAGGATTGGTTATCTTGGCCACACACCGCCTCGTCACCAACCTTGATAACTTCTCTTTCGAAAAATTACTCACCGACCCGAAAAGCCACTTCGACATCAACGAGTTCCGATTCGATTCGCCACAGGTCAAGACCGATGCAAAAGAAAAGATACTTGCTCAGATGAAAGCCGCACTTGCGCTCGACAAAAACCTTTTCGGAATTTACAGCGGCAACAACGCTTTCTACACAGCGGTCTTGAGAGGCAAAAAGGCAATGGATTCGGTTGCACCGAATAGGAGCGGCCCCTGGAAGTCGCTCGATGTCTCCGTGCTGCATAAACTTATCCTCGAAAAACTGTTGGGTATTGACGAAAAACAACTGGCAACCGGTGGCAATATCGAATATGTAAAAGACACCGACAATGCAATCGACGAATCAATTACCAAAGTCGACAAAGGGCAAAAACAGCTCGCCTTTTTTATGAACCCTGTAAAAATGCAACATCTGAAAATGGTCACTGATGCCGGTGAAAAAATGCCGCAGAAATCAACTTATTTTTATCCGAAAATTTACACTGGGCTTACTATTAACAAACTGTAACTCTTCGTTGGAGATAGTGATATGGCAGATTGGAAGAACCCGCCGAGATTGTTCATCCCGGGGCCGGTAAAGGTCAATGAAGACGTTCTGCAGCAGCTTGCGCGCCCGACATTGGGACACCGGCTAAAAGAGTACTCTCAATTGCACTCCGAAACAGTGCAGATGCTCAAAGAGATACTCTTTACCGAACAGAGTGTGTTCCTGAGCACCTCTTCAGCTTCAGGAATCTGGGAGGCGTCAATTCGCAACTGTGTCGGCTCCGATGAAACGCTGCTTGCCACCTGCTGCGGAGCTTTCAGCGACAAATGGGCCGACGTGGCGAAAAGCTGCGGCAGAAACGTCGAAGAGCTGAAAGTTGACTGGGGGAAACCAATCACGCCCGAGATGGTCGATGAGAAACTCGCAACCGGCAAGTACGCCGCCGTCACTCTTGTCTATAACGAGACAAGTACCGGCCTGACCAACCCGCTCTACGAAATCAGCGAGATGATGAAAGAAAAATATCCCAATGTACTTGTCTTTGTAGATGCGGTGAGCGCAATGGTCGGCCTGCCCCTGCACTTCGATAAGCTCGGCTGGGATGTGGCTTTCGCTTCGGTACAAAAAGCATTTGCCATCCCGCCGGGATTGGCCGTTGCCGCCGTGAGCAACCGTGCATTGGAGAAAACCAAGGATGTACCAAATCGAGGTTACTATTTCGACTTGCAACTCTGGGCCAAATCAGACCAAAAGAACCAGACGCTGGTTACGCCGAATATCCCACACATTATGGCCCTCAACTACCAGTGTGAAAAACTCCTAAAAGAGGGCATGGAAAATGTCTGGGTTCGCCACGAACAGATGGGCGAGTTTGTAAGGAGTTGGGCCAAGGAAAAATTTGCCCTCTTCTGCGAGGAGAAATACGCCTCAAATACCCTCACCGCCGTCAAAAACACGCGAGGTATCAACGTTGCAGAGACCATAAACGCCATACAGCAAAAGCACAATACTGTTTTCGGCAACGGCTACGGCAAGCTAAAGGAGCAGGCCTTCCGAATTGCTCATATGGGCGATATCACCCTCGATGACCTCAAGGAACTCCTCGGATGGATAGATGACGAAATCAGCTAAAATTAAGACTAAAGCTTATTAGCGGTCACCTGCATTTGTGTGAAAAAAATTGGCGCCGTGAACTAGTCGACAATAAAATCGTATAGGATGTGTCTATATCGACGGATGTCACCGTGTAATTACCGGTTTTCGTCAATATCGCAGGTGCCTTGATAAATTAGGAGATTAAAATGCAAAGCTGTAATACCAAAATTTCCTCACGCAGTACTTTAATCTCGGCTTTGTTAATATTTTTGCTCTCCATCAGCCCTGTCTCGGCCCTTGCGGAGGATTCGAGCAGTATCGACACTCTGCGCCAGATGGGCAAAGCCTTTGCGCAAATCGCCGAAAATGCCTCACCTGCTGTAGTGGGAATCACCGCCAGTCAGGTAGTCACGCGGGAACACTCAACAACGCCTGACTGGCCGTTCGCAGACCCCTTTGATGATGACTTCTTTGAGCGCTTTTTTGGTCACCCTTTCCCACGCCAACGCCCACAACAGCGCAGATATCACCAGCCACAACGCAGATATAACCGGCCTGTCCAGGGCTCCGGATTTATCGTCTCAGCCGACGGATACATTCTGACAAACAATCACATCGTCCAGGACGCAGAGGCAATCACGGTCAGGCTTATCGACAGCCGTGAATTCGAAGCAAACGTTATTGGCACAGATCCTGATTCCGAGGTCGCTGTTATAAAAATCGATGCCGATAAGTTGTCCCTGCTGGAAATGGCCGACTCTGACAAACTCGAAGTCGGCGAATGGGTGATTGCTATTGGCAATCCTTTCGGCCTAAGCCACACCGTCACCGCCGGTATAGTTAGTGCCAAAGGCCGAAGTGGTTTCCGCCTGGCCGAGTATGAAGACTTCATTCAAACCGATGCCGCAATTAATCCAGGCAATTCCGGCGGGCCGCTTATTAACCTCGACGGAGAAGCGGTTGGAATTAACACCGCCATCGTGGGCCCCGGTGGAAATATTGGTATTGGCTTCGCAATCCCAATCAATATGGCCAAATTCATTTACAACAAGCTAATCAAAGGTGAACCTATTGCGCGCGGTGTGCTGGGCATTTATATCGATGACCTTGACCCCGACCTGGCCGAATCATTAGAACTTGACGACGCCAAAGGTGTTGTGGTCGAAAAAGTTGTCGAAGATTCGCCCGCCGAGAAAGCCGGAATGAAACGCTATGATGTCATCATCGAACTTAACGGTGAGAAGGCTGAAAAAGCCAATGAGTTCAGGAACCGCGTGGCGATGATGAAACCAGGCACCGAGGTAAGAATAGTCGTTATTCGCAACGGCAGACGGAAAACTCTTAAGGCCGAACTCGGAGACCGTTCCGAAGAGGCTCAAAGCTCCAAAACACTCTCCGAGACATTGGAGCAACTGGGCCTTATCGTTCAGAACCTCACGGATGATTTGGCCGAGCGCCTGGGTTACAAGGACCAAAAGGGAGTTATCGTCACAAGCGTTGAGCCCGGCTCACCCGCCGCACGAAAAGGTATTACTTCCGGAATGCTAATTATGGAGGTTGAGCAAAAACCCATCAATAATACAAAAGAATTTAGCGAGGCTATAGAAAAGGTCGCCAAGACAGGAAAAGTTCTGCTCTTAATCAATGACGGGCACTACCACCATCTCGTCGTATTAAAGCTGCCCAAAGAATAAATCACCAATTAAAACTCTTTATATGACTGCTTAGCCCCGCTTTTAAGCGGGGCTTTTCCATTGGTCGCATTTTCACCACCTGCCAGGCCAAATAAATATATTGTCGCTGCTGTCACGCACGGTTAAACTTGCCCGCTATGCTCGGGAAGATATTAAGTTTTTATACCAAGTATTTCGCCGTCTGGGTCATCATATTTGGGGCAGTAGCATATTTCTTTCCCGGCCCTTTCCGAGCTCTCAGGGATTACAACAAGCTCTTCTTCGCCCTCACCATGTTCGGCATAGGTGCCGTCCTGCAGCTCGAAGATTTCAAACGAATCCTGCAAAAACCACTAATCGTACTCATCGGTTGCTCCGCGCAGTTCACCATCATGCCGCTCGGCGCATTCCTGCTCGCCAAGCTATTCCACTTACCACCTGAAATCGCCGTCGGATTAATCCTCACTGGCTCGGCGCCCGGCGCAATGGCAAGCAATGTCATGAGCTACATCGCAAAGGCCGACACCGCCTACTCCGTTTCACTCACAACCGTCTCCACTTTATTATGCCCCCTGCTGACCCCGGGCCTGACTTACCTGCTCGCAAGGTCACACTTGGAAATCCCGTTCCTCGACATGGTCCTCAACGTCATTTACATGGTGATTGTACCTTTGTTCATCGGTTTTGCCGTCCGCCACTACTTCAAGGAAAAACTCCGGAAAATCCTGCCCATCTTCCCCGCCATATCCGTAACCTTCATAATCTTTATCTGCTCGCTTGTCATTGCCCTCAACACAGACTACCTGCCAAAGGTAACGGGCCTTATCCTCACCGCGGCCGTCCTGCTGAACATCTATGGAATGTTCGCCGGATACACCGTAGGCTCAATCTTCCGAATGAACCTGAAAAGAAAGCGTACCCTCACCATCGAAATAGGTATGCAGAACGCAGGACTCGGAACCGCCCTCGCCCTCGCTCATTTCAACGAGAAAACCGCCATGCCCGCCGCCATCTTCGTCTTCATCTGCATCATCACCGCCTCTGTAATGGCCGAAATCTGGCAAAAACAGGCACCTGAACAACCAGCAGAATAAATAGTATATATTAGCCGGAATTATTGCATCTTAGCGGCAAAAGTGTTATAATTCCCTGCTGTATATAGCTTTGCGAGTTTAGTGGGCAGTCTTTATCTCGGCTGCCCCTTGTTATGCTTACGAAAAATTTTTCAGGAGTCACAAAATATGGCTTGTAACCTGGCAATAGCAGGAGTAACCGGAGCCGTAGGACAGGAATTCCTAAGTATCCTCGAACAGCGCGATTTCCCCTTCGATTCCTTAAAGGTCCTTGCAAGCAGTCGCTCCGCCGGCAAGAAAATCGAATTCAAAGGCAAAGAATACATCATTGATGAACTAACCGCAGACAGCTTCGAAAATATCGACCTCGCCCTCTTCAGTGCCGGAGGTGCCCGAAGCAAAGAGTTCGCGCCCGCTGCGGTCCAGGCCGGCGCTGTCGTCGTCGACAATTCCTCCGCCTTTAGGATGGAGCCCGATGTCCCGCTCGTCATCCCCGAAATAAATCCGCAAAAAATTGCCGAGAACAAGGGCATCATCGCGAACCCGAACTGCTCCACTATCATAGGCACCGTACCCGTCTGGCCGCTGCACAAGGCAAATCCAGTCAAGAGAATGGTCGTCAGTACCTACCAGGCCGCCAGTGGCGCAGGTATGAAAGCTATGGTCGAACTGCAAAATCAATCCCACGAGATACTTGATGGCAAAGAGCCGACCTGCGAGGCCTTTCCATACCAGATAGCCTTTAACTGCTTCAGCCACAACTCAAAGCTCGATGCAAACGGATACAACCTCGAAGAGGTCAAAATGGTCCTCGAGACCAGAAAAATCTTTGACTGCCCGGATATCGCAATCACCTGCACCTGCATCCGAATCGCCGTCCTGCGGGCACACTGTGAGAGTGTCAACCTCGAGTTCACCGACCCCATCACGCCCGAACAGGTAAGGGACCTTCTGAGCACCGCCCCCGGTGTCTCGGTGCTTGACGACCGCCAGAACAATCGCTTCCCAATGCCCGTCGATGCCTCCGGCAAAGACGACATCTTCGTCGGCCGAATCCGACAGGACCAATCAATCCCTGATAACCGCGGCATCAACATCTGGGTCGCCGGCGACCAGCTCCGAAAAGGTGCCGCCCTGAACGCTGTCCAAATCGCAGAAAGACTGCTATAATCGCCACCCATGGCGGTTCGCAGCATAAAACTGACTGTCGCCTACGACGGTAGCGGCTACCACGGCTGGCAATTACAACCAGACCGAAAAACCATCCAGGGTGCCCTCGCCAGCGCTTTGTACCACCTCATCGGCACCAAAGTCATGGTATTCGGTGCAAGCAGAACCGACGCCGGTGTAAGCGCCCTCGGCCAGGTCGCCGTCATACAAATCGATTCGCCAATACCAATAGAAAAGCTCGCCATCGCAATCACCCACAGACTGCCATCCGATATCGTAGTTACCGAGGCCGTGGAAGTTGACCGGGATTTCGACGTCACCGCCGATGTCAAAAGCAAGTTGTATCGTTACACAATCTTTACAGGGCCCGTCCGCCCTGTCATGCAGATAAGACACTGCTGGCATCTCCCCGAAAAACTCGATATAAAAGCTATGGCCGAAGCCGCAAAATTGCTAATCGGAAAAAAGGACTTCAAATCCTTCGCAGCGGCGGCCGACAACCGCGAAAGCTCAGTGCGAACGGTCTTTCGCTGCGACGTCACCCGCCAGGATGACTCGATATATATCGATGTAGAAGGAGACGGCTTCCTCTATAATATGGTCAGAAATATCGTCGGTACCCTCGTCGAAGTCGGCCGTGAAAAAATAAAACCGCAAAAGATAGAACAAATACTCGAAGCTAAGGACCGCACCGCAGCAGGACCTATCGCTCCGGCTGCGGGCCTTTGCCTAATGTGGATAAAATATTGAAAATCGTCCATATAATAACACGACTGATTCTCGGAGGGGCGCAGGAAAATACGCTCATAACCTGCAAGCTGCTGGCACAGCGCGGACATGATGTCACGCTCATCACCGGCCCTGCCATAGGCCCGGAAGGCGAATTGTTTAATCAGACAAAGAACCAAGGATACAATGTCATCGTCGTTCCCAAAATGATTCGCGCAATCTGCCCCATATACGACACCATAAGCTACTACCAAATCAAAAGACACCTAAAGCAACTCCAGCCGGACATCGTCCACACCCACTCGGCCAAAGCAGGCATCCTCGGCCGGTTCGCTGCTCACGCGCTAAAAGGTAAATGGGCACCAAATAAACCGGCTGTTATCCACACAATCCACGGTCTGGCATTTCATCCATACCAAAACCAGCTGCTAAATGAATTCTACATAACCATCGAAAAGGCCGCCGCGAAGCGTACCGACTTTTTTATAAGCGTCGCCGATGCAATGACCAACCAGGCGCTCGCTGCTGGTATCGGTCGTCCCGAACAGTTCACAACCGCCTACTCCGCTATTGAAGAAGATGATTTCCTGCAGCCAATCTCCGAACAACTCAAAAGAACCTTCCGCCAAAAATACGGAATCGCCGAAAATGCTGTCGTGCTTGTTACTATCGCACGGCTCTTTATGCTGAAAGGACACGACTACATCATCGAATCGGCCAAGCAACTCTCAAAGCAATTCGACAAAGCCTGCTGGCTCTTTGTCGGCGACGGCAACCTCGCTAACCACTTCAAAGAACAGGTTCACCGCTTGGGCCTCGCCGAGAAAATCAAATTCACCGGCCTCCTGCCCCCGTCCCGAATTCCCCTCACCATACAATCTTCAGATATCCTCGTCCACTGCTCACTAAGAGAAGGCCTCGCCCGCACCCTGCCCCAGGCAATGCTCTGCACCAAACCAGCAGTGTCCTTTGATGTTGACGGCGCAAGAGAAGTTGTAAACGAGGATACCGGGCGACTTATCGCACCTCAAAATGTCGAACAACTGACCGCCGCCTGCGCAGAATTGATAGCAGATAAGGACCTGAGAGACAGACTCGGCAAGGCCGGCCGGGAATCCGTAAAACAAAAGTTCGCACCAAAAACAATGGTCGACACCATCGAAGCCGTCTACAAAAAACTCACCGCACACTAAGGACTAAATCATGAAAAGTTACAGAAAAGAACTCTGGTTCAGCACTAAAGCCAGGCGCGAACTTATCAATATCACGCCGCAGGTTCAGCAGTGTCTCGAAGAAAGCGGTATCACCGAGGGCCTCGTCCTCTGCAACGCCATGCACATCACCGCAAGCGTCTTTATCAACGACGATGAATCCGGCCTGCACCACGACTTCGAAGTCTGGCTCGAAAAATTGGCCCCCGAAAAACCTTACTCTCAATACCGACACAACGGCTTCGAAGACAACGCCGATGCGCACCTCAAACGCACTGTAATGGGCCGCGAAGTCCTCGTCGCAGTAACAGATGGCCGGCTCGACTTCGGACCATGGGAGCAAATCTTCTATGGCGAATTCGATGGAAAAAGAAAAAAACGTGTCCTCGTAAAAATCATCGGCGAATAAATTAGTGACCTTATGGGCCTGCTGCTCTTTTTATTTCAGGTGATAGGCATATCACTCTCGGGCGTAATGGCACCGGGGCCGCTGACTGCTTCAGCCATCGCGATGGGCTCCCGCAGCCGAAATGCGGGGCTTTTCATCGCCCTCGGTCACGCCGTCATCGAATTTCCCCTGATGATTCTGATAATACTGGGAATGGCCAACATACTCAAGTCAACCAAAACCCAGATTGTAATCGGCCTGGCCGGTGGGGCCTTCCTCCTGATTATGGCAGCACAAATGTTAATCAGCCTGAAAGCCGCCAACGAAAACCACGACCGTGTCCGCAGGGAAAAACCGCTGCTGACCGGCCTGGTATTCTCAGCAGGCAACCCATACTTCCTCGTCTGGTGGGCCACCGTAGGAATAAACCTCACCATCTCCGCCAAACCACTCGGAATATGGGCCTTCGGGGTGTTCGCCATCGTCCATTGGCTGTGCGATTGCGTCTGGCTCCAGGCCCTTTCCTGGGCAAGTTTCAAAGGCTCCCGACTCCTCGGCCCCCACAACCAAAGAATCGTTCTGATGATTTGTTCGGCGGTACTGTTTTTCTTCGGCCTGTTCTTTATCTACAGCGCTGTCCGTAATCTTATCAATCTGCTCTAATGTTGTCCTTCTTCCTCACAATACAGCTCGGATGGATGTCTTACTTAAATAACTCCCTAAGGCCCATCTCCAGCAATTGCTCTTGAAGCAATTTACCTAAATCAAGCTCAGGCTTATCGAGCGTCCCCCTAAGCGGCACCGACACCCTGTCTTCAGTATCCGCCCCACCGACCCTTACAGTCCTGCCCGCAAAGGTATAAGGCAGGGTCACCGTCATATTCAAGCTCTTGTCCAGCCCTATAACACCCTTGAAATTTACCGGATTGTCACCGACATCCATTTGCATATCGTCGTACCTGACAAAACCATCCCGCAAGATAAATTTCGTCGGCCGAACAGTGATAACCTGCTCTTTAGCGCGGGTGCCAACCATCGAAAGAACCAGATCCAACAGCGCGGAAGCCTGCAAACGAAGCCCCTCTATCGATACAGTGCCGACTACCTCAATGTCATTCTTGCTGGCTCCCACAAGTGGTATGGCAAGTTGCTCGCAGTTGAAATTTGCCATACCGCTGACATTAACGGCGCCCGCAAAGACCGGATTCAAATATATCAAAAGCTTCTCTGTTGTCTGGTCATTGATTTGAATATTCTTGACTATGTGAATTGGCCCCGTTGTCTTTAAGATCGCTGGCATTTGCTTAAAGTCCGCCTCGCCGGCGAAATTCAGCTGACCGTTATTCACCACAGTCGAAAACGGCGCAATCCTCAGCACACCATCCTGGATTTGAACATCCACCTCAGTCCGGCCGAAATCAAAACCCATATACTCGGCCCGCTCGAAACCAAGCCTGCCCTCTGCGTTAAGACCGGCCAACGGCTCATCTGCCCGATACCCGCCGACAGCATTCGCAGCTAACCCACAGCTTATCCCCGTTACTTCAACACGCCTGCCTCCCCTGCCGGTTACCTTCAAACTACCATCGTTGACAACAAGGTCCACTTGCTTCACAGGCAAAAGCCTCGCACCTTGCTCTTGGTCACTGCCCGTCTCTTGCACAAACCCTTCGCTCGGCTTTGCCTGCAAACCTTCAAAGTTTATCTCCACTCTCGGCTCGTCAACTATCGTCTCACCAAACGATAAACTCCCCGCTAAAATGGAACCATAACGCGGTTTCGTGGTGATTTGCCTTGCCGCTACCGACATTCGCCCCGTACTGTCGCCGAAAGTAACGTCACTGACCCGAATGCCCTTGAACCAGCCCATCGAAAGGCTGCCAAAATCCACCTCCCCATCAGCCGAATCGTTGATCTTGGCCAATATTATCCTCCGCCCCATCTCAGACGACACGAACCACGGCAACAGAACAATCACTAAAAAAATCAAAATAACTACGCACAACAATACCCAAACCGCTGTCTTTATCTTGAGCCTCTTTCGCTTCTCCGCTTTGTGGTTCTTTTCAGCTTCCATCACTTTGCCCCCAAAAAGAAAAATGGTTTCTAATAGCCGTAGGCGTCCAGCCGCTTAAGACTATCCAACTTTCACCCGGCTCAGTCAAGCATTATCTCATCAGATTTTCCTTTCACCACTACGTCAACCTCGTCGGTATATACCTTCGTAACATCATCAACCTGCTTCTTGCCGCTCTGCAAATCATCCTCCGCGATAATTTTATCTTTCTGCTCCTTTTCGAGCTGCTTGTTCGCCTCTCTTCGCATGTTACGAATACTAACTTTTGCCTGCTCACCCATCTGCTTGGCCTGCCCAACAAGCTGATTTCTTCTCTCCTCACTCAACGGCGGAACATTAAGTCTTATCAGCTTGCCATCCACAATCGGTGCGATACTCAAGTTGCTGCTCTTGATTGCCTTTTCAATTTCCTTGATTGAACTGGGGTCAAACGGCTTAATCAAAATTGTATCAGCCTGTGGGGCCGCAAGCGTCGCTATCTGCTTCAACGGCGTGGCCGTCCCGTAATAATCGACTTTTATGTTCTCAACCAGACCCGCGGAGGCCTGTCCCGCACGAACAGCCTTTAACTCATCCTGCAGTATCTCAACAGCCTTTTTCATTCTCGATTCACACTCAGAAACTATTTCTTTGGTAGGCATCTTTGACCTCTGCAGCATTCAATGTCACGAACTGGCAATTAACGTGCCGATATGCTCGCCGCAAATGGCCCTCGCTATATTGCCCTTCTTGAAAATATTCAAAACAATTATCCCAATATCATTGTCCCGACAAAGGCTTATCGCCGAATGGTCCATTACTCTAAGGTTCTTTTCCAGTATATCGGCATAAGATAACTTCTCGAACAACTTTGCGTCTGGATTCTTCTTCGGGTCATCGCTGTAAACACCGTCCACCTTTGTCGCCTTTATGACCAAATCCACATCCAGCTCCGAAGCCCGCAGCGCAGCACACGTATCAGTCGTAAAAAAAGGATTCCCCGTCCCGCCCGCTAATATCACGACCCGCCCGCGCTCAAGATGTCGAAGGGCTCTTCGACGAATAAATTTTTCACATATCGCCGAAACCTCTATCGCACTCAGGACCCTCGTCGGCTGCCCTAATTTCTCAAGCGTCTCCTGCAGCGCGCAGGCATTGATGATTGTCGCCAACATCCCCATATAATCCGCCGTGTTCCTCGGTATCTGGCTCACCTCCGAAAAATGCTCCCCCCTCAGAAAATTGCCCGCACCAACCACAACCGCCACTTCTGGCCCGAGTTCACGCGCCTCTAATATTCTTGAAGCAATTGAAGTAAGCGCAGGCCCGCCAATACCAAAACCGCCGGGCTCGCAAAAACTCTCCCCCGAAAGCTTCAACAACACCCGCTTATACTTGCTGTTCGCCATATTCCGCTCGATTGCACTAACCAGCCAAAGCGAAAGACAACAAAAACTTCTTACCTTTGTCTTTCCACTTCTTCAGCTATCCCACTTCAAAGCGCACAAATCTCTTTATCTTCGCCTCACCACCAGCCTGCTTTGCCGCCTCAGCAAGAACCTGAGCAACTGTCTTGCTGTCATCCTTCACAAACTGCTGCTCCAAAAGACAATTCTCAGCGTAAAACTTCTTCATCTTGCCCTCCACGATTTTTTCGATGATATTTGCAGGCTTGTTCTTGACCTGCTCGGCAAAAATCGCTTTCTCCTGCTCGATTGTATCAGGACTAATACCTTCCTTGTCCAGAGCCAATGGCTTCGTCGCCGTGATGTGCATCGCTATATCAGCCGCGGCCTCCCTCAGCCCGTCTGCCGCCGCTGCACTTTCATCACTGGCTTCGATCTCTACCATTGTGCCCACTTTTTTGTTGAAGTGAATATATATGCTTATAAGCCCCGGCCCGGCTAGCTCATATCTCGCAAAATCACCCACCTGCATCTTTTCGCCCGTCTTGCTCACCGTCTCGGCCAAAACATCCGCAAATCTCTTACCGTCAATAGCCGTCTCGAGAACATTTTCCGCCCCCTCTTCCACGGAGCAGGCCAAAATGTAATCCCCCAACGTCTCCGCCGTTGCCACAAAATCATCGCTCTTGGCCACAAAGTCAGTCTCACAGCAGAGAGTCGCCATCGCAGTAACCTTGCCGTCCTCGCTCATCTTGCTTGCAACTATCCCTTCCGAAGTCTCTCGCTCGGCCCGCTTGGCTAAAGTCGCAAGGCCCTTCTTCCTCAGTATCTCCATAGCACGCTCAACATCGCCATCCCCCTCCTCAAGTGCCTTCTTGCAATCCATCATCCCTTGGCCGCTCATCTTACGAAGCTTCATCACCATCGAAGCTGAAATTTCCGTCATCTCAAAAACTCCTTCATGCTTGTCTTTGTAAAGAAGCCCCTGTATTTGATCTCGGTTCACGCTAAAACAGGGGCAAAGATTCCTGACCTTTTCGTTTTTCTTTCTATCCTCTCAGGACTGCTGTGCCGCCTCCTGCTCAGCCTCACCTTCTTGTGACGCCGGCTCCACAGTCTCTGAAGTCTCCCCCGGAGCCGACTCCGCGCCCTTTGCTGGCTCTGCAGCCGCTGAAGTTTCTGCTGGAACCAGCTCCTCGCTCTTTGAGGGCTCCGCCTCAACAGCCGTTCCTTCCTTGGGTTTCTTGTCACTCGCTCGGGCCAGCGCCGTCCTGCGCGGACGAACCCGTTTAGGCCGTGGCTTCGCTTCGGGCCGGGCTGAAACCATCGTCTTGCCAATCGCAACCGCATCGGCCAACTCGTTAAGGACCAAATCAATCGCCCTGATTGAATCGTCATTCGCCGGAATCGCTACATCCACCGTATCAGGGTCCGAATCAGTATCTATAAGGCCAACCGTCGTAATTCCGAGCTTCTTGGCTTCACGCAACGCAAGGTATTCCTTCTTCGCATCGACCACCACAACAGCGCCAGGCAGACGAGCCATCTTCCGAACACCCTCGAGGTTACTCTTTATCTTCCGCATCTCACGTCGCAGCCTCGAGGCCTGCTTCTTGCTCTCTTTCTCAAGAGCACCTTGCTCCTGCATGGACTCTAACTGCTGAAGTCTTTTCAGCCGGGAACGTATCGTCCTAAAGTTCGTAAGCATTCCCCCAAGCCACCGCTCGGAAACATAGTGCATCCCGCACTTTTCTGCAACCGCCTCAACCACCTTTTGCGCCTGACGCTTCGTGCCCACGAAAACAACGTCTTTGCCCGAAGATACAACCTCCGCAAGCAGCCGCTTGGCTACCAGCAATCCCGCTAAAGTCTTCTTCACATCGATAATATGAATATTGCCGCGCTTCGTGAATATAAAAGGGGCCATCTTGGGATTCCACCGGCTGACGCCATGCCCGAAATGCACCCCGGCGTTAATCAGTTCACGAACCAACTCTTTAGCCACAAAAAACTCCAAACACTTTACAATAAACTTACCTTTTGAACTGTTGCTTGTACACAGTCAAACCGGGAAAGCTAACGCAAATCACACAATATGTCAAGAACTTTTGCCAAATATAGCAATATTTGGACTTCGGGTAAAAGTCCGAGGAAAATCCCCCTGCCGCGATATCATCTTCACTGCCTCTCATTCATGCAATCCGCATAAGATCGCCCCCCCTGCCTGAGCCAATCACCTTACCTGTTTATAAGCGAACCTATAAGATGTCCTGTATTTCCACTGCAAAAACCGACCTAATTGACAAAAAAACATTGACTTAACTGCCCTATATATGTTAAAATGCATAAAACACACCCGACCGGTTGTTGTTCTTTATAGTCTGTAACTTGCCAATTTACAGGGGTAGAATTATAGCCCGTGGCCTGCCCAGCGAGGAAGGAGATAGAAAAGTGCACAACTCCGTGAGAGTCTCGCTGCTGCTATTGGTATTGATAGCGGCCTTAGCCGCTCCACCTAAGCTCCACGCCTGTCCGATAGGCGACTTAAGCGGAGACTGCATAGTCAACTTCGAAGACCTCCAGATTTTCACCGAACAATGGCTGGACACCGGGGGCTCCGCAGACCTGGATGATGCCAACGGCATAAATATGATTGACTTCGCCATCTTCGCTGCAAACTGGCAGAAAAACGGCATCCCCCCAATAGTCATAAACGAGATTCACTCCCGCCCGGACCTCAAAACAGAAAAGGTGGAATTTGTCGAACTTTACAACGCCGGCGACGAAACCGTCGATTTGTCCGGCTGGTATTTCTCCAGAGGAATTACCTCCACCTTCCCGCCGGGCACGCTGCTTGCCTCGGATGCCTACCTGGTCGTTGTCGAGGACTCCAACATGTTCGACCCCAACTCCACCAGCGACGCCGACTTTGTGGCCAAGTGGCCCGGCGTCACGCACAACGGCATCTTTACAGGCAAGCTCGACAACGATGGAGAGAACATCGAATTACGCAACGCTCAGGGAATAGAAATCGACCAGGTGGATTACCAGCTCGGATTCCCTTGGCCCACCGTCGGTGATGCCGTGCCGGATGTCCCCCCGGGCGGTACCGGCCACTCAATGCAGTTGACCAATCCCGCCTTCGATAACGATTTGGGCGGTGCCTGGCGCTCGGCCTTGCCGACACCAAAGGCACAAAACACTGCCGTCTTCGCTACCAACATCCCGCCTCGGATTCGCCAGGTAAATCACTCGCCCGAACAGCCCACTTCAAGCGATACAGTAACCATCACCTGCAAGGTGACCGACCCGAATGGTGTTGCCGAACCAAATGGCGTAATGCTGCAGTATCAAATTGTCGAACCCGGCAGTTATATCCGTTATCAATATACCATTCCGGAAAACCCTACTCTCTACCTTGACCCTGCGTATGATGTAGGTTGGGTTAACGCCCCAATGCACGATGATGGCCTAAATGGCGACCAGGTCTCTGACGACGATACCTACACCGTCCAAATACCTGGCTCCGTCCAGGTACACCGCCGGTTAATCCGATACCGTATCACCGTCGAAGATACAGTTGGTAACTCGGTTAAGGTGCCCTATGCCGATGACGCCCAGCCCAATTTCGCGTATTTCGTCCATGACGGTGTACCTTCTTGGAGCGGTGCCATAAAGCCCGGTGACCCGCCCCCGCTTGGCACGGTGGTTGAGTACGGCACCGACGTCATGCGCTCCCTGCCTGTCTATCATCTCCTTGCCAAGTTTGAGGATGTCTGCGACTCCACCTGGGACCTCAACTACTCGGGCAGTGAATACCTCTGGACAGGTACCTTGGTCTATGATGGCAGGGTCTACGACAATATCCGGTTCCGGGCCCGGGGCGGCACGCATCGCTACGACAGTGGCAAAAACATGTGGAAAATCGATTTCAACCGCGGCCACTATTTCCGTGCCCGCGACGACTACGGCCGAAGATATGATATCACCTGGGACAAGCTCAACCTCTCCTCCACCTGCCAGAACCCCGGCTGGGAAATACGCGGAAAAGATGGAATGTTTGAAGGCGTCGGATACAGACTCTTCAACATGGCCGGCGTCCCCGGCCCAAAGACTCACTGGGCACAGTTCCGTATCATAGATGGTGCCGCCGAATCCGGCCCGACACAGTACGATGGAGACTTCTGGGGACTCTACCTCATAGTAGAGCAGATGGACGGACGTTTCCTCGACGAGCACAAACTGCCCGACGGAAATTTATACAAGATGGGAGACGACGAACTAAATAACCAGGGACCAACCCATCCAAGTGACGGCTCCGACCTCGATGATTTCGAGGATGGCTTAAACAAAAAGCCCTCTCCTCCCACCGAATGGTGGCCCGCCAATGTTGATATACTACGCTATTATAGCTTCCGCACTGTCTGCGAAGGAATCCACCATTACGATATGGGAAGCAAGAACTACTTCTACTATCATCACCCCATAACCGACATCTGGTCCATATTTCCCTGGGACCTCGACCTTACCTGGGACGACACCATGTACGACAGCGGCCAAGACGGAGAAGAACCGTTTATGGGAAGTGGCCTCTGGGACAAAACTGACTTCGCAATTATGCGAAACAATCGGATTCGCGAAATTCGAGACCTTCTCTTCAACACTGACCAGGCCTGGAAACTCATCGACGAATACGCCAACGTCATCGATGACCCCAACGCGGCCGGCCTTTCATTCGTCTATGCAGACCGCGCCCTCTGGGACTACAGCCCAAACATAAACAATACCGGATACTTCTTCACCCAGCAAATATACACCGGCGATTTCAACGGCCTCGTCCAGCTTATGAAAGACTACGTCGTCTGGCGCTCCGAAGGCTCAGGCCCCACCGACCTAACCTTGGATGAGCTCGCCGCCGATTCGGACATCCCGAACAAGCCGACGATTAGCGCTACCGGCGACCCGAACTTCCCAATAAACAACCTCACCTTCCAAACCAGCGTCTTCAGCGACCCGCAGGGTGCCGGCACCTTCGCCGCCTTCAAATGGAGAATAGCTGAGGTAACTGATAGTAACGCCCCCAAATATAACCCCATCGACCCGGGAATATACGAAATCGACACCATTTGGGAAAGCCCGGAGATAACCAATGCCGGCACAACCACCATTACCATCCCGGCTAGCGCAGTCAAGGTCGGCCATAGTTACCGCGTCCGCTGCCGCCACAAAGACGATACAGACCGCTGGGGCCACTGGTCGGACCCAATCCAGTTTATAACAACAGAAGCCCTCTCAGCAGGCATCCTCAGTTACCTTCGCATAACCGAGATGATGTACAATCCCGCCGCCGGAGGCAGCTACGGCAACGATGAATACGAGTTCATCGAACTAACCAACACCGGCCCAAACACCCTCGATTTGACCTATCTGTCCTTCACCGACGGCATCACGTTCGATTTCAATGACAGCAACGTCACCAGCCTTGACCCCTGCGACTTTGCCTTGGTCGTAAGCAACCAGCCCGCCTTCGAATCACGCTATGGCACGGGCATCTCTTCCAAAATCGCCGGGCGCTACACCGGCCATCTGGCCAACGAAGGAGAGCACGTAGAACTAACCGACTACTGGAATGGCATCATTGCCGAATTCGGCTATGAGGACGGCCGAGGCTGGCCTTTAGCCGCTGATGGTGTAGGACATTCTCTTGTGCCTGTGGATTCAGCCATATCGGGCGAGCCTAATGGCTCACTTAAATATGGTGGTAATTGGAGACAAAGCACCTACATCGGCGGCTCGCCCGCTGCTGATAATCCCGCTGCGATAACGACTGTTGTCATCAACGAGATTATGGCACACACCGATTATAATGTGCCACCACACGACTCCAACGACTGGATAGAACTCTACAATACCACGGGCTCAGGGATAAATCTGACCGACTGGTACCTAAGCGACGACCTCGATAACCTAACGAAATATGCCATACCGGGAACTTCAATTTCCGGCTACGGCCGGGTCAGCTTCGATGAGGTTACCGGCTTCAACCAGGACCCCTGCAGCCCCAATGGCTTTGGCCTGAACAAGGCCGGAGATGAGGTTGTATTGTCTTATCTGCCCGGCAACCCCAACGACCGCATAGTCGACTGTATCAGATTCAAGGGCCAGGAGAATTATATATCTCTCGGCCGTTATCCCAATGGCGGCTCCTACTTCTTCCACATGACCCCATCGAGAGATGCTACAAACGTAACACCAAATCAGTCTCCTGTGGTTATAAGCGAGATAATGTATCATCCAATAGACCCCAACGATGAATACGTCGAGCTTTATAATCCTACAGGATCAACCGTCAACCTATGGAACGCCACCGACACCTGGCGCCTGCGTGGGATCGGAAATAATGATTACTACTTCCCGGCCTCAACCTCTATTTCCAGTGGGGCAAGAATAATATTAGTAGGCTTCGACCCCGTTATGGACCCTGTCGCCCTCGATGCCTTCGAAGCCGCATACGGAACCGGCGAGCTTACACCAAATGTGCATATCTTCGGCCCATGGGACGGAAACCTCTCCAACGGCAGCGAACGTATCGCCCTGGAAAAACCTCAGGCGCCTGACTTCCCGGACATAGATATCTCTTGGGTCATTGTCGATGAAGTAATCTACGGCGACTATTCACCCTGGCCGGAGACTCCGGATGGCTATGGTGACTGCCTCGAAAGAGTTTCAACCGCCGCCGACAAGTCCGGCAACGACCCAACAAACTGGACCGTCGCCTTGCCTTTACAGAACTGGTAAATCCCCGACAGAACAGAAAAACCAAAAACTCACCAGCCGGTATTCTTCAAATCTCGCTGCATCTTGGGCCACGCCGTTTCAGCCAGAGGCCCCGCCCCTTTAATCGCATAAAGCACCCCCGACACACCGCCACATACATATACAGTCCCATCCACACCAATATTAGGGCTTGTCCGCGTCTCATCTTGCCCTAATACTCTTGTCTTCCATCGAAGCGTCCCGTCCGCACCGATCACAGGTGAAGCCCACACCTCGCCATACGTCCTAAACTGCCACTTCAACTCGTAGGTCTTCCCCAAATCTCTTAAGGCGTAAACCTTGCCGCTGTTCGAACCGAAATAGACTGCCCCGTCCGCATCGATTGCCGCTGACGACCAAATCTCTTCGAATTCACCTTTTCTATTTTTCGTGGCAAACTTCCACTTCACCCTTACCCTGTTTCCTTCGTCCCGCAGAGCGTAAAAATATCCCTTAAAGCTCCCTATGTAGATTGTGCCATTCGCCCCGATTGCGGCATTGGCGAAGAACGCCGTTCGCTCCGTGCCCGTCTCTTCCTCGTCTCGGAATATCCACTTCAGTGTCCCGTCAGGATTAATAGCAAAGAACCTGTCATCTCCGATATCACCTACGTTGCCCTCGAACCAGTCGCCCGTGCCAATGTAAATTGTTCCATCGGCGCCGATGGCCGCAGACGACACAATCCCGCCCCCGCCCCTTGGAATCGTATATGTCCACATAACTTCGCCGTTGGATGGGTTTACACAATAAACCTCACCCGGCGAATTGTGCGTGCCGAAATACATCCTTTTCCCATCCGCCGTCAGCGTCGGTGATGATTCAGCAAGGTCGCAGCCCCCGAACACCTTTCTCCACTTCACTGAGCCATCCGGATTTATGGCAAACATATTACCGTATAAATCACCTTGGTAAATTGTCCCGTCAGCACCTATAGCCGGGCTGCACCAGTCAACCTCCCCCACATTCACCGACCAAATAACCCCCCCTTCGGCAATCGATGGTCGAACGCCGGCCTTTTCCCTCTGGTCGCCACAGCCCCCCGCTAACACCACCGCGGCTATAACAATAATTGCAAAACTCTTCTGAACCATAGAAACTGCCAAACCGATACCGCTTGCCGCTTAACGCAGAATCTTAAACACATACTGTATTGAACCCGACCAATATTAAACGCTTAACCACAAATCGCAAATGACAAATTGAATTCCCGCGTTCGCTCCGCGCACATCAATCCTCCCCCCTGGATTTGGTTCTTGAATCTTAGCTCGACAGCTCAGATTACACAATGTCGCTCGTTCCGGACGACGCCCTCGCCCATTACGTGTTATCCCGTGGCCGAAGCTGCTTCCACACCTGCTGTCTCTAACGTAACATCAACCGGCACAGGACGACTGACCGTGTTAAACACCGGCGACCGCTTCTGAGCATACTCGCAAAGCTCCTCAAGCTTCTCGCGCGGCGCATCGGACTTGACCTTGCACTTCACTCGAATCTGCTGAAAATTGCTCGGCACGTCCTCATTCACACCCATAAAGCCGTTCAGGTCAAGGTCGCCCTCTAATTCAAACTCCAGCTCGTCTATCTTCACGCCTTGCGCCGCTGCATGAAAGATAAAACTCATGTTTAGGCATGTTCCTAACGCATGCAGAAGCGCCTCCGTCGCATTCGGACCGTAGTTGCTTCCAAGCAGGCTCGTCGGCTCATCACCCTCTACCAAATGGGCCCTTGCCCGCGATGTGTCCTCCTGACCTCCGGCCCAGAAGCCCTTGATTGTTGTATGGCAATGCGCGCCACTTATCCACTTGTTCTTCGCCCGGAATATGTACCTGCCGGCATCGGGATTGTCCTTAAGGTCGTCCGTGCAGCCCCGAAGCTGCTCGACTTTCAGCCCGTTTAAAGTTTCTTCTTCCGCCATCTTAATCACCTCCTTTTCACATAACTGATACTGACATCTTTTTATCGCCGCCCGGCAAACCGCCAGGCTGGCTCCTGACCTATCTATATGTACGTCATACCATCCAATTCATCAATCGGGGCCGCTCCCGTTTTTATTATCCGCTTAACTACTACGAACGCCGTAGGCAAATCCACTACGCCGTACCAACCCCAAAGCCCAAATTACGTCGAATCTTAAACTCCGCAATCTGAAATCTGAGATTTGTGATTTGAAATGCCGCTTGCGGCTTACCCCCCTAACGCCGCCTCCGCTTGCCCCTTTCCCCCCCTGTCCCCGAGAATCCACCCCTTGCTTAGGAACAGGGGATCCAATGCGCCCGCCTATCTAATTGTGGGTTCCCCTGCTCGTTTTTGGCCTACTTGTTTCAGCGCCCCTTCTATCTATCACCCTTATTGTATCTGTTCCTTCAAAGTAAGTTCCGTCCATAAGGCGGCCGGTGACTGTAAGCTCGACCTCCCCCGGCTCCAGAATCTCCTGAAGCTGCGAGCGAGCAAACTTCGCCATTACAATGTTTTGCCTTTCGTTAAACCATATCCATTCGGCCGGCACTTCGTCCTCAAGCAAAACGGTCCTCGAATTAACATCAGCGACATTGTAATCTTCCAGCAGCCAAATCTTACAGTTAATCCATTTGCCTTTGCTTGCCAGATTAAGTGACTCAGGTTTTATGTCCACCTCGACGTAAACAATTGGAATTAAGTTTACGTGCGAATATGTTTTGGAGGTATTGAAGTTGATGCTGAATGGGGTACCATCACGCCAAAAACCAGTTACAAAGCCATATCCATAGGTTCCACCGGTGGCAGTTTTAAATAAGTCGTAGCCAAAAATATTTATGGCCCCGGATTCCCATGTATTAAGAGAATCGGTTACGACACCACCGTAAAGGTTGAGAGTACCTGAGTCACCAGCTCGCGCATATTTAGTAGTACCGCCAGTCATATTTACCGTCCCAAAAGAACCTCTCGCAGAAAGGGAGACGACACTGGCAGTGCCGGAGAGGATTACCGTCGCGGAGTCCGAAGCTGACGCGCCGTGCACATAACCGCCTGATACGTTAGCGGTGCTGAATTCGTGGGCATCGAGAGTACTTACATAGCCACCGGTGACGTTTAAAGTACTGGCATCATAGGTTCCCATCCTGTCAACGTTGCCGCCAAGCATATCTACTATTGTGTCATCGTTGTAGATGGACACATTGTTCCACTCTTCGCCATCGACTATCTGCCCGCTCGAAGTAAAAATCTTGTCCTCCGCAGCGACTCCCGTCTCACATGCCGTAAGAATGATTCCCACCGCTATAGTTACCCAAATCTTGGCTTTCATAATTCGTGTCCTTTCCGCATTATTGCCCGGTTGTTGCGTATTATACCATAACCCCTCATTTTAGTCAAGCATTTCTCGGACCCTCGCCCACCAAAAACCCCCCGCCCCCGGCTGCCGTTGTCGGCGCTAAGCTGACGTCCTCCGGCAGCACAATCTCCCACGCATAGCTGTAGCTGCTGTTACAACTCGGGTCGCCAATCGACAAAACACTCGCAGTCAGAGTAGAACTCGTCCTGCTTGGCAAATTCTGATACATCCACAATTCATCTAAACCAAAATCACCAGACAGCGAATTCTCCCACGCCAACCGCGGGTAGTCCCCCCCAAATCCTCCCCACCGGCCCTCCGGTCTCCGGCAGCCCCTTGAAAATCACTTTAAACTTCTTCCCTTCTTCTCCCTCTCGTCACGATACCAAAACATAAGCGCAACGCACCCACAAAGCCACCACGCAATTAAAGCTATCCAGCACCACATCATTCTTCCTATAAAAAGAAATTTTCCAACTTTCCAACCGGAGAGGATGTCAGCACGGCCCCTCACCACCTCCTGTCAAACTCTTCAGTAAACCATGAAGTGCAGGAACTCAAAACATGAATAATGCTGCTGTCATCTTCGCGCCGCATACCGGACACACCCTCTGATTGCAGGCTTGT
>CAZENQ010000048.1:0-23393 GCA_964513655.1 uncultured Pirellulales bacterium
CATCGCTAAAGCTACGACGCGGCAAGCGGGCCGGACAGGTAGTCCGCTCACTGTTAGAGGAGGGCGCGCGTTTGGTGCGAAAATTGGGGTGTTTTTGGCAGGATTGACGGGATTAAGTTGTTATCAACAAGGCAGTTAAAAAAATTTTAGATTTTTGGATTTTTGCTTTCAGGTATATGCGGATTTGATTGAAATGGGACGGGAGCCAGCCACTAAGGCACGAAGGCACGAAGAGAGTTAACCGCGGATGGTGCGGGTTTCCGAATTTTCACTTGACAAGGCCGGCTTTATGATATATGCTGTTTCTATGCGTTTTCAGGGATGTTCCGGGTAGTTTGCGGAAAATCGGCGAAAGCACTGTTCGCAACTTGCGGATCAACAGGAGCGAGGGTAACTATGCGAGCAGGAAGGAATTTCACGGAACCAAATTAAAGGAGGCGTAAAATGAGGAATTTAATCTTTATCTGTATCGTATTGACCTTAGTTATTCCCTCTCAGGCGAGAACTATCACCGTCGACGATGACGGTCCAGCCGATTTCAACAATATCCAGGCCGCTATTGATGACCCTAACGTTGTTGATGGTGATGAGATTATAGTAGCAGAAGGAACCTATGTTGAAAGGATCAACTTCAATGGGAAGAATATTGTCTTGAGAAGCACACAGCCAGATGATCCCGATGTAGTTGCAGCCACTATTATCGACGGCAATTACGTAATTGGGCCTTTGGTATCTTTTAGAAGTGGTGAGGATCCTAATTGTGTCTTGAACGGGCTAACGATTGCACATGGACGCACTATCCACGGTGCGGGCGTCTACTGTGCAAGTAACCCTACCATAATCAACTGCGTCATTAAAGAAAACCGGTCTCGACAGAATGGGGCTGGGATGTACAATGAAGCGGATCCAATGTTAGTTAACTGCTTGTTCTTGAATAACCGGACCGAAAGCTGGTCGTGTGGCGGGATGTGGAATAAGGGTGGCAGTCCGACCCTGATTGACTGCATGTTCATTGGAAATTCTGTTCCAGATAACGCCGGTGGGATAGGGAATGTCGGCAGCGGGAGTCCGACATTGATAAATTGCACGATTAGCGGGAACTCGGCGGGCAACGATGGCGGGGGGATGTACAACTACGGTAGCAGTGCAACTTTGGTTAATTGTTTGTTTACCGGCAATTCGGCCAGTGGGGAAAGCTCTTTTGAAACAGGAGGCGGCGCGATTCACAACTATGAGAGCAGTCTAACGTTAAGCAACTGTACGTTCAGCAATAACTGGGCCCTTGACGAGGGCGGCGGGATGTTCAGCCGAAACAGCGATACGATAACACTTGCCAACTGCATCCTGTCGAATAATACGGACAGCGGCGGGACGGACGCATCTGCTCAGCTTTATAACCAGAATAGCACAGCTATTGTCCGCTACAGCTGCATACAAGGTGGCTGGGGAGGCGAAGGCAATACTGATGCTGACCCGTGTTTTGCTGACCCCGGCTACTGGGCTGACGCTAATGACCCGAATATAATCGTTGAACCGAACGACCCCAACGCCATCTGGATAGAGGGTGACTATCATTTGCTGTCAAATTCACTCTGCATCGATGCCGGTGACCCCAACTACGTCCCCGAGCCAAACGAAACCGACCTGGATGGCAATCCCCGTGTCCTCGATGGGAACGAGGACGGCACGGCCGTAGTCGATATGGGTGCTTATGAATTCGAGTTTTTGCCTGCTATCGAAGCGACAGTTAAGATTCGCCCCAGGACGCTAAATCTGCGCAGCAAGGGCAAATGGATTGTGTGCGTCATCCGGTTAGCCGAAGATTACAACGTCGCCGACATTGACCCCAACAGTATCCTGCTTGAGGATGAAATCCCGGCCGAGCGGGTATGGTTGGGAGATGAATTTGCAGTGGCGAAGTTCAGCCGGGGAGCGGTACAGGAGATGCTTGGTGAGTTGGAGACACCAGGTGAGGTGGAACTGGTTGTGAGCGGTGAACTTAGTGACGGGACTATATTTGAGGGTACGGATACGATTAGAGTGATAGATAAGGGTAAAAGGAGAAATAATCTGCCCGGCAGGGCTGGAAGAAGGGTTATGCCGCTAAAGCGGAATTGAGAATTATGAATTATGAAGTAGACTGGATCCCCTGCTGTTGGGCCAAAGATGGTGGATTCTCGGGGACAGGCGGGGCAGGGGCGGGGAGATGCGGGTTGTAGAGACCATGTAAAGTGTGACAAGGGGCCAGATACGGGCCCAAAACATTTTTCCCTGAAAACCCATCTAACAGTATCGCGGCAGCAGATTTACCGGTTCGGGAGGTAATTTTCATGAGGCCATTTCATCGGGCGGGGTCGCGATTTCGATACTGATATCAACCTTATGGTCGGGGGTGCAGATAACTCCACTACTTTGGTGAGCCAATCAACGCCTTCGTTTTATTAAGGGGAAATTACCACTTGAGCCGATAGAACAGGGTGCCCATTTTTCAGGCCGAATTATGGAGACAAGGATGTTTCCTTTGGTAGCCATATTAGTGATTCTCCCTGTGCCAGCCTACTTCAGCGCAGCGGACGGAGAAGACAAATCCGAACACGAACTGACCAATCAGATCCCTTCTTTGATGAAACGTCATTTATCCATTCGGGCCCGGCCGCCGCCTTTACTTTCCTGGAGACTCAATAGTCTCCGATAATAAGAAATATGTATTTCACAAACTGACAGGCCGCAGGCTCACCGCTTACGGCCTTTTTTTAATTCTGGCGGAAATCTGGCTTTGGCATTTAGGGCTAAATTCCTCCTCGTGTAGTAACCAGTAATCCGGGGGCAGTGGTCAATAATAATGAATTTAAGGCCCTCATAATTGGTGCTACTTGCGCGTTTGAGATGAACAGGCCAGCTTTTTTGATAGTAGTACGTGCGATAACCTGTTACCATATAAGCGGTAAAGGTTTTTCGAAAAGTCTCATTGCATGCGTTTTTGATTGAAATCATCGGTGTGCGGTGATTAAGAGATAATTTAATGAGTGAACTATTAGAACAGATAAATAGCCCTGATGATTTGAAGAAGTTGCCTGTTGGACGCCTGACGGACTTGGCCGACGAGATACGCCGGGTCATTCTGGGCTCGGTGAGCAGGACAGGTGGACATTTGGCCAGTAACCTCGGCGTGGTGGAGTTGACTCTGGCCCTGCACTACGTCTTCGATTTTACAGCGGATAGGCTCCTCTGGGACGTCGGCCATCAATGTTATGCTCATAAAATCATCACCGGAAGGAAAGATGCCTTCAAACGCCTACGACGGGCCGATGGGATAAGCGGATTTCCCAACCCTGCGGAAAGCCCATACGACCAGTTCGTTGTCGGCCACGCCGGAACCGCCGTAGCCACCGCCATTGGTATGGCATTGGGACAGGTCCAGAGCAAAAAAGACGATAAAATCGTAGCTCTGGTCGGGGATGCCAGTATTGTTAACGGTCCTTCTTTCGAGGCGCTGAATAATCTCGGACTGGTCAAGAGACAGCTGCTCATCGTGCTAAACGATAACTCAATGGCAATCGATGCCACACAGGGGGCAGTCGCGAAATACTTCTCCAAAATTCGGCTGAGCCAGACCTACGAGGACCTGCGCAGTACCACCAGAAATATCCTCGAACACACGCCTATTATTGGAAAAACTGTCGAGGAGGCGATTGAGAGGATCAAAAAAAGCATTCGAATGGTTCTGCCGGCCAGTCAGATGTTCGAAAGCCTCAATATTCCCTACTTTGGGCCGGTCGACGGGCACGATATTGAATCACTTGTAGAGTTGTTCCGTGCCCTTGGCGGTTTGAATCACCCGGCTATTCTCCACGTTTACACCAAAAAAGGGATGGGATTTAGTCCTGCTGAGCAGGACCGACCCAAATTCCATTCGACAGGACCTTTCACAATGAACGCGGGTACCGTCGAAGCCGGTGAAGCACCGCACAGAAGAAGCTTTACAGGCGTATTCGGTGAGCATTTGGTAGAGCTTGCCGCAAGAGACGAAAAAATTGTTGCCATAACCTCGGCAATGTGCGATGGCACCGGCCTGGTCGAGTTTCGAAACAAATTCGCCGACAGGTTCTACGACGTCGGCATTGCGGAAAGCGTAGCGGTCGATATTGCCGCGGGACTGGCCAAAACAGGCGCAAAACCGGTGGTTTGCATCTATTCGACCTTTTTGCAGCGGGCTTTCGACCAGATATTTCAGGAGGTGGCACAGCAGAATCTGCCGGTTGTCTTTTGCGTCGACCGCGCTGGCGTCGTCGGCTCGGACGGGCCTACGCATCATGGGTTAATGGATATCGGCTATATGCGGATGATGCCGAATATGGTGTTGACGGCGCCGGCAAACGAGGTTGAGGTGAAATTAGCCTTGGAATTCGCTTTAGGTGCGAAAAAGCCGGTTATCATAAGGTATCCGAAGGATGTTGTGCCGCCGGCAAAGTTTGTGCGGTCGGCGTGTGCGAAGCCGTTTAAATTGGGTAAAAGCGTAGTTGTCAAGAAGAGTAAGGACTCATTTATTGCGATTGTGGCTTACGGTAGTGTACTTTCAGAGGCGCTTGATGCAGCCGGGATGCTGGGGCGGGATGGAATTGCGGTTGATGTTATAAATGCCCGTTTTGCGGCTCCTATTGACGAGAATATTGTTGCTAAGTTGTTAGAGGGCAAGGGCTTAGTGACGGTGGAGGACCATAGGTTGTGCTGCGGTTTTGGTTCGGCGGTGTTGGAGGCGACAGCACGTTCAGGGCGAATAAAGGGGTCGATAGTTACGCTTGGGATGCCTAAGTCGTTTGTCAAACATGACTTGCGTAGTGTACAGCTTGAGCAGGCGGGGATAAGTGGCGAGAAGATAGCTCGGACGGTGAAAGAGATGGTTAGTGCGCAAGTGCATGATAATACAAGGGTTAAGGCGAGTTCGGCCGGGGATACCTATGGCACAGGTTGACAGGGGGGGCGAATGCGTGGATGAGTAAATGCGTAGATGCGTTAATGAGTTGGTGGAATTGGACCGTTGATTTTGGGTGAAAAATGGCGGTGGGGAATTTGACAGGTGTGGGGTCACCCTTGATTCTGGGCTAAAAATGGAGGTTGAGAGTTCGGAAAAGTGTTTCAAAGTGTGAAAAGTTTGGAAAATTTTAGAAAAAGTGGTGGAATTGCGCTGGAATAAGTGTTTGAAAGTGTTTCAAAGTGTGAAAATTTAGGAAAAATTTAGCGTTAAAATGGGGGGTTTGGAGGGGCGAAGGAGTGGCGGAGTTGGAGGCGGCGGGCAATATACACTATTTAAACTAGTGTATATCTTGGAGGAAAACTGCGCGTTTTGTCAAATTCGTTGTCGATTTGCGCGAGATTTTGACGGAAATTGGATTTTGCCACAGAGCACTCAGAGGTCACGGAGGGTAGGTCGGCTTCGTGTACCGCGGCAGGCCTTTTCTCGATGTGAACATCTGCGGAAGGCATGCCTTTGTCCACTGGTTTGCCGGGGCGGCAAAGCCTTTTCTAAAGCCGGCCAAATGAGTCATATCTATTCTATGAGGAGAAGGGCACGGAGGCCCCGTTAGAGTCCGTGGGACTCTGGACAAGGGGGTGCCGATGGGAAGACTCGGCAGATTTTTAGGGTTTGACATATATTGTTCTTTGGGGTAATTTATTGGCGAAATTGCAGAGCAGCGGGAAATTAGGGTTGGGGGGTGAGGGGCGAGGTACGAGGGCAGAAGAATGAGCGAAGCGATAAAGAGTTGTAGGGACCTCCAAGACGGGCAACTGGGCCTGTGTCATAAGAGCAACAGTCTTTACGCGCAACCGATGCCATTGCCATAAGATGGTTAGTAACAAGAAGTTACAGGAAGATTTTTTGCTTGACAAACTGGAGATGCTTTGGTATAATAAAGTTCGCAAACTGGGGATAGGGGTTTTCCTCTATCAGACCATTTTTGAAAGGGCGGGAAAATGACGCGAAGAACAATAATCATGGCGGTAATTTTTGTGGTTCTGGGTTTGGCTGCCGGTAACCTTCGAGCAGCGATTATAGAAATCGGCATTACTGCAGAGATAGCGGAAATAGACGACCCATACGGATTGCTTAACGGACAACTCGATGTAGGTGATGGAATAACAGGGAGCTATGTCTATGACTCAGATACCCTTGATTCAAGCGCTGAACCAGATTACGGAGAGTATCTATATACCAGTCAACCCTACGGTATCTTGCTGACTGGTGGGGGATTTGTGTTTCAATTCGACCCGGATAATGTTGATTTGTGGATAGGGATAGGAAATGGCTACATCGGAGGTGACGACACGTATTCCATAAGGAGTTATAACAATCTCCCGCTTTATGATGATGTCTCTGTTGGTATAATAGGCTGGCAGCTTAACGACCCTAGTGGTACAGCTCTTTCAAGCGACGCCCTTCTGGCGACGGCGCCGGTTCTGGAAGATTGGTACTCTGCTGAAGGGTTGCGGATCGATGGAGGTATTCCAGATGAGTATGGTAAGTTTATTGAGAGCTTTTTGATACGCGCACCTGTTACTTCGGTTGAGGTGATTCCTGAGCCGGGGACGGTTATGCTTCTTGGCTTGGGCGGGTTGGTATTGCTGCGGATACGTAGCAGGAAGTAAAGAGACATACCGTATTTTGCAAATATCTAACATGCGGCATTTCTGCGGCGGGGGCCGGTGACGCCTCGTGGACTTTCGCAGCGCGGGGCTGTGATGAGCCGGGAGGTTTATCTGACTCAGGGCAAACATTTACGGTCAGGGTAACAGTTACCGGTGATGATTACGGTAATACGGGCGTAGCTCAGGCGGAGTTCGGGATATCTCTTCTTGGCGATGTCAATAATGACGCCATAATAAATGTGGCGGACCGTTCGATAGCGAATGTATTCTGGGTGGCGGGTTCGGCCGGGGCTTATACTCTTCGCGACTGTGATGTGAACTGCGATGGTGTCGTGAACGTCGCTGACAGGTCTATCGCAAACGTGATATGGGTGGGTGGGCTTGGCCAGAAAAGTGTAAGCAATCCGTGTCCGCTGCGTTAATTTCAAATTGCAAATCTCAAATTTCAGATTATGGGGGTTGGGAATTGCGTGAGGTTAATTTTATGCGGTGGCCAGATCCTTCGACTGCGCGGTGGAGGTCCCGTATCAAGTACGGGATGACATATGGAATTTAGTTGATTGTTGGTTTGTGATGGTCGATAATTGAGTGGTTGAGAAAGGTGCGGTCGGTATTATGAGGCAGTGAGATGGCTGAGGTCAAACCGGCAAAATTAGTGATATTCGGGGACCCGGCGAAGGGGGACGTTGGGGCGGCGATAGATGAGTTTGTGGAGTTCGCTAAGGGCAAGGCGGAGATATTAGCGAGCTGCGGGATAGATGCGTGCACGGTTGATATATTGAAGGAGGCGGATTTCGCGGTAGTTTTCGGCGGTGACGGGAGCATAATCTCGGCGGCGAGGCAGCTGAGTCAGATGAATGTGCCAGTGATAGGGGTCAATCTCGGCAAGTTAGGCTTTTTGGCGGAATTCAGCGTGAGTGAGCTTAAAGAGTATTTTGCCGGGATAACTTTAGGCAAGGCGAAGATAGAAAAGCGAATGATGTTAGGCTGCAGGGTCTTTGGCGGCGGTGAAGAGGTGTTCAGCTCGGCGGCGATAAATGAGGTATTCATTACGGCGGGGCCGCCATTTAGTATGATTGAACTGAAGGTGTCGGTTGACGGGCAGCCGTTGGCCGGGTGCGTGAGCGACGGATTAGTGATATCGACGCCGACGGGGAGCACGGCTTATAATTTATCGGCGGGAGGTCCTATAATTTCGGGGAATGTGGAGGCGATGGTGATTACGCCGATTTGCCCGCATTCGCTTAGCTTCAGGCCCATAGTTATTAGTGCCGATAGCAAGGTAGAAGTTTTTGGAGTGCGGGTGAATGAGGGCACAACGGTGTCGGTAGACGGTCAGGTTTCGTGCAAGCTGTCGGTTGAGGATGTTGTGCGGGTGGAGAGAGATGCGGGCGATTTTTTGGTGGTGAATAATCCGCTGCGGACGCAGTGGGATACGTTAGCGACGAAGCTCAACTGGGCAGGGAAGCTGCGATATAAGAGTCAATGAGACGGCGGGTCGTTTAATTGTGAACATAGGCCGAGGGAGCGGGTATTTAATGGTATGAACAGGCGAGGATTATATATTGCGGGGTTGTTGGTTTTGGCCGGGTTTTCCGGGGCCGGGTGGGCTGTTGGTCCGGCGACGGTTCCTGTGAGCAGCCGGAGAAGCGGGCTGATTCGGAGCCCCAACCCGATTGACACGAGCGGCAATCTGGTGATTACTGGGAATGTCGGGAGGGGGAGGCATTTTCGCGGCGTGGTGCCGTACCGCGCGACGACGGACTTTAGCGGGCCGCTGCCTTCATCGAGGCTGGATTCATTTGTGCGGGATTCGGCCGGGCCGCGCGATTACAGGGGGTATACGGGAAGGGCCAGGCCGTACTATTCTCCTACGAGGACGGTGGCGACTACGGAGGCGGGGATGCGCCGTGTGTTTCGGCCGCCGACAAGCGGAGTTGTTCGGCGCGTGGGCGAGACACCGTATGTGCCGCCGGCACCAGTTCGACAGCATGTATCGCGGTCGGAGAAGTTGCGATTCTTAGGGCGGGTGCGTCCAATGGGGCTGACAGCGGAGCAGATGGAGAAGGTGATTGAATCGGAATTAGGTACACACTTTGGAGAGCAGAGGCTGACTGCGAGGCAGCGTTCTACTGAGGTGGAGGCACTGAAGCGGGAATTGGAGTGGCTTGACGACAGGACAGGTGAGGTGAAGAAGAGCCTGGTTGAAGAGCGTGGTATTAGGGAGCTGCCCGCTGAAGAGAAGGCTGATGCAGGAGTTCGCGAACGGTATGAGGCGCAGCAGCAGAAGGCGCCGACGGGTGAAGAGGCTGGCGATGCGGCGGTTATGTTCGGTATGCCGGGCAAGCAACTTGATATTTATGAGCAGATGAAATGGCAGCTTTATGGTTTGGAGAAAGGTCTTGTGCCGTCGGCGAAGGTGAAAGAGGCCGAAGAAGCTGAGGGTACGAGAAAAGCTGAAGAGGTCAAGGGGGTCGGTGAGGGTGAGGAAGAATCGGCTGAGGAAGGCACGCGGGGGACGCTGGACTATGAGTGGCGTGAGCTTTCCGATGCCGAGATGGAGGCGAGGGCCAAGACGATTTTGGGTCCACACGAGACTTTTGCATCCTACTCGGATGATAAGTTCAATCGGCATCTTCGCGCGGCGGAGACGTATCTGAAGCAGGGTAAATATTATCGAGCGGCCGACGCATATACGTTGGCGTCGATGTACAAGGCGGGCGACCCGCTCGCCGATGCGGGGAAGAGTCATGCGCTGTTTGCGGCGGGTGAATATATGAGCAGTGCGCTTTATCTTTCGCGGGCACTGGAGATTTTCCCCGACTATGCACGGTTCAAGATTGACATTGTTGCTATGGTGGGGGACAGGGACAAGCTGGAGACGCGTGTGGCGGATGTTGAGCAGTGGTGGAAGACGAGCAATGCTCCTGAGCTACAGTTTTTACTGGCGTATGTTTATTACCAGATGGACAGGGTTGAGCGTGCGAGGGAGGCGATAAATAACGCGTACGAAAACATGCCGGAGGCGGCGGCGGTAATCACACTCAAGAGGGCTATTGAGACGGGGGGTCGGTAGCAGCGAGGAGTGTTTGATTTTCGAGCGGTGATGCATTAGACTTATGGGATGGTGCGGGCCGGTACATCTTTGGATATCCAGAAGGTTCTGACAAAAGGCGGTCTTGTTGCGCAGGGGCTGGGAGGGTTCGAGGAGCGGCGTGAGCAGGTAGAGATGGCGTGCGCGATAAAGGAGGCGTTCGCGAAGGGTCGGCATCTGGTTACGGAGGCGGGGACGGGGGTTGGGAAGAGCTTTGCATATCTTGTTCCGGCGATTGAGCTTCTCGGCCGGGGGATGGGTAAGGTGTTGGTGAGCACCTTTACCATTACGCTGCAGGAGCAGCTAATCAACAAGGACATTCCTTTTTTAGGCGGTTGTCTGGGCCGGCCGTTCACTGCGGTGCTGGCGAAGGGCAGGGGCAATTATCTTTGCAGGCGCCGGCTTGAGTTTGCGGTGCGGCGGCAGAGGGGGCTATTCGATGATTTCGGTGCGGAGCTTGATAAGATACGCGTCTGGGTGGGGCAGACGGAGGACGGGTCGCTGAGCGACATTGGATTTGTGCCGAGGGGGCACGTGTGGGACGCGGTCAACAGCGAGCACGGGAACTGCAGGGGCAGGAGGTGTCTGCACTTTGGCGATTGTTTTTACTGGCGTGCGAGGCGGCGATTGGAGACGGCGGATATTATTGTTGCGAACCACGCGCTACTATTCAGCGACCTTGTGCTGAAGAAAAGCGGGGCGTCGGTGCTGCCGGAGTACAGGCAAGTTATTGTAGATGAGGCGCAGAATATCGAGCGGGTGGCGGAGGACCATTTCGGGATAAACATCAGTAATTTCACGGTGAAGTTTTTGTTAGATGGGCTTTACAATCCGCGGACGCATAAGGGGCTGTTGGTTTATATGGGCTCGCACGTCAAGGCCGAGCGAGCGATTGATATGGTGGTTACGGTAGGGAAGGAGTCGCGGGACTTCTTTAGGAAGGTCAGGGGCTGGTATGAAGAAACAAGGAATGAGACGGCAGGCAGGTGTTATAAGGGTTTTATAGAGGACACGTTGACGGGACATTTGAAGGAGCTGGGGACGGAGCTGGTTAAATTAGGCGGCAAGGTGAAAGATGTTGATGAGAGGTTCGAGGTGACGCGATTTGTGGACCGGTGCTGCGCTCTGGCGGGGGATTTGAACAACTTCCTGACCCAGGAGCGAGGGGACTGCGTTTACTGGGTAGAGCCGCCGACGGGCGCGAGGGGGGCAGTGCGTTTGCGGAGCGCGCCATTGAATGTCGGGCCGGACGTGAGGGCGTGTCTATTCGATAAATATGACTCGGTGATACTGACGAGCGCGACCTTGAGCAGCGGAGCGGCGGAGGACAAAAAGGGTTTTGGCTTTTTTGCGGGGAGAGTGGGATTGGAGGATTTCGATTCGCTTAAATTAGGTTCGCCGTTCGATTACGAGAGGCAGGTGACGCTGTATATCGAAAAGGACCTGCCGAACCCGAACGAGGCGGCGTTTATTGAAGCGGGCGCGGAGGCGGTGAAGAAATATGTGCTGCAGACGGGCGGGCGGGCGTTTGTCTTGTTTACGAGCTATGAGATGTTGGACAGGGTTGCCGATGAGTTGAGCGGGTGGTTAGGTGAGAATGATATTGAGCTATTGCAGCAGGGAGCGGGGCTGGACAGGGGCGTACTTTTGAAGAAGTTCAAGGGCAAGGCGAACAGTGTTTTGTTCGGGACGGACAGCTTCTGGCAGGGAGTGGACGTGCCGGGGGAGGCCCTTAGCAATGTGATAATTGTGCGGCTGCCGTTTGCTGTGCCGGACCAGCCGCTGTTGGCGGGGCGCTTAGAGCAGATAAGGGCTGAGGGCGGAGACCCATTTATCGATTATCAACTTCCTTCGGCAGTTATCAGGTTCAAGCAGGGGTTCGGCCGGTTGATTCGCCATAAGAGCGATACGGGGATAGTGGTCGTCCTGGACTCTCGCGTAGTTAACAAGCGTTACGGGCAAAAATTTTTGGACGCGATACCGAAGTGCAGGATGGAAATCGTATCGGCGAACAAATAAAGGGGAAAAAGATTGACTTTTGGGTGTGTTTGTGGTAGGTTGTGGTCAAGCGGTGCGTTTTTCCCGTTAAAACAGCAGGAGATTTCACATTAGGTTTTTTTACATTTTTGCTGGAGGACAGCAGGATGCGTGGGAAAATAGCGGTTCTGAGCGTTTTAGTGGGGGTTCTGTGCTTTGGTTCGGCGGTTTTGGGGCAGCCGTGGGATGGGAACGGAGTTGAAGGTGACCCGTACCAGATATGGACGGCGGCGGATATGCAGGCGATCGGGGCTGATGCGAATTACTGGGATGCACATTTTGAACTGATGGCGGATGTTGACCTTTCGGCGTACGGGGGGACAAGTTACAATCTGATTGGGGGGACGTTTCCGGATAATCCGTTTAACGGCGTATTTGACGGTAACGGGCATACGATTTCGAATTTCACATATGAATCAACGGGGACATATTACGTTGGTATTTTCAGGTATGTTGATGGAGTGGATGCGGAAATAAAGAATTTAGGATTGCTTGATCCCAATGTTGACGCATGGAATGATATTGGTTCTTTGGTTGGTATGTTAGGAGGAGGAGCGGTCAGTAGATGTTATGTTGAGGGTGGCAGCGTGTCGGGAGATACGCGTATCGGCGGGCTGGTGGGATTTAGCGCGGAAGCGGTAGTTAGTGATTGTTATTCCACAGGCAGCGTTTCGGGGCGTAGTTTCGTGGGCGGGTTGGTGGGACTTAGCAGCAGAGGGGTGGTTAGCGATTGTTATTCCACGGGCAGCGTTTCGGGAAGCGCTAATGGTGCTGGCGGGCTGGTGGGAGAAAATGGTTATGAGAACAGAATATCGGACAGTTATTCAACCGCCGGTGTTGCAGGAGAGTATGAGGTCGGCGGACTGGTGGGATGGAATGATAAGCGTGGAACAATTTCCAACTGCCATTCAAGCGGCGACGTATCGGGAACGACGGGTGTCGGCGGGCTGGTAGGGCTTAACGACGGTATCGTGGGCGAGTGTTTTGCTTCCGGCGGTATTGTGGGATATACCGACGTGGGAGGTTTAGCGGGACGTAATCGTCGGCGCATTGCTGCAAGTGCGATTTTATCCAACAGTTATGCTACAGGCAGTGTTTCCGGCAATGAATCAGTAGGTGGTTTGTTGGGGTCTAACGGTTCTGTGAACGTTACGAGGTGTTACGCGACCGGCAGTGTCAGCGGCAGTACTTATGTCGGCGGTCTGGTGGGAGAGGGTAATGACGTGTATGTTATCGGTTCTTTCTGGGATGTGAATACCAGCGGAGAGCCGAACAGTGCCGGAGGCACGGGGTTGACGACGGTTGAGATGCAGACCGAGAGTACGTTTACGGATGCAGGATGGGATTTTGTGGGGGAGTTGGTAAATGGGCCGAACGACATCTGGGCAATTTGTGAGGGGGTGAATTATCCTAAGCTGGCCTGGCAGTTCATCATTGGTGACTTTGACGGTGACAATAAAGTAGACTTTGTGGATTTTGATATATTTGCGACAAGGTGGTTAGATGGCGACGGTAGTTTTTACTGTGGCAGTGGCGGAGCCGACCTTACCAATGACGGGCAGGTGGGCTTGGATGATTTGCGAGAGTTTAGCAATAACTGGCTGGCAGGTCTTTAAGGGCAAGTGAACTTAGAATGAACGGGGCTGTGAGCCAAGGCTTGCAGCCCTTTTTGCTGGGTTGGCTGTTTCGATAAAGAGAATTCATTGGGGGGTAGAATGGGTTTGAGTGGGAGGGGGGGTGCTGGTGAGGGGGCGGTTGGTCGCTTGTCGTTGTTATCTGGCAGTTTTAGGTATATGTGTTACAATTGGCGGTGAGTTGACTGTATTTATCAAAAAGGAGACAGGAATGGATCGGCGAGAGTTTAATAAGAGAATGGTGATGGCGGGGATTGGCGCTGGGGTCGGGCTGGCGAAAGGAAGTAAGGCAATGGGCGGGGAGAAGGTCGGGAATTATTACGAGGAGCCGGTCAAGAGACTGCCCATAAGGAAGTTCGACGTGGTCGTGGCGGGCGGAGGTACAGCGGGCGTTGTGGCGGCCTTAGCGGCGGCTCGTCAGGGGGCGAAGACGGCGCTGATAGAGGTGAAGGGGTATCCGGGCGGGACGGTAACCGAAGGCGGGACGGCACTACACAGCTTCTATAATCTGTGGAAGGCATTCCCCGGGGTGAAGAAGCGGCAGGTTGTAAAGGGGATTGGCCAGGAGATAATCGAGCGGCTTATGAAGGTCGGGGGGGCAACGGGGCATGCGGAGATGTCGAAGGGGTACGACTTCGATTCGGTGTGCACGGCGATTGATACGGAGATGTATAAGTTAGTTACGTTCGAGATGTTAGATGAGGCGGGGGTCTTTATATGCGTCAATACTCTTTTGGCGGGGGCGATTATGGAGAGTAAAAGGATTAAGGGGGTGATAGCGGAGAGCCGGTCGGGCAGGGAGGCGTTCTACGCGAAATCGTTCGTGGACTGCACGGCGTACGGGGACATGTGCGCTTACGCGGGGGCGGAATATACGGAGCCGAACGATTATCCGGTGGTAAACAGTATCGGCATCGCCAATGTCAGTATGGAGAAATACTATGAATACTTGAAATCGCACTATGCGGTCAAACAACTCGCGCACGGGAGGCGCAGCGGGAAAGACAACCAAATCGTCAGGTTACAGGGTGAGGCGGTGAAGCTGCCGGCGGGGTTCAGCGAGGAGGCGGCGAAAATCGGCATGTCAACCGTTACCACGACGGTGCACGATGATTACTTTATGTTCATCAAGCTGAATTTCAAGATGGCGGTGAGTCCGACGGACAGAGACGCGGTGAGCAAGGCTGAACTTGAACTTAGAAAACGACAGTTGAAGGCGGTTGAACTGTTTAGACAATTTGTGCCGGGGTGCGAGAAGGCGTTTATCGCGAGGACGAGCCCGAAGCTGTGCATTCGGCGGGGCAGACTGATAAGGTGCGACTATGACATATCGCATGAGGATGTGATTGAAGGAAGGCATTTCGATGACGATGTGATGGTGTACGGCTTTCACGACTTCGCGCCGCGGTTTCAGATAAAGGACGGGGGGACATACGGGATACCTTACAAGGCCCTGCGTGTGGCGGGGGTCGAGAACCTTCTTGCGGCCGGGATGATGATTACGTCCGACCACAGGGCGCATATGTCCACGAGAAATACGGTAGGCTGCATGGGGCAGGGGCAGGCGGCTGGGACGGCGGCGGCCCTGTGCGCACAGAAAAAGTGCGGGACACGTGAGCTTCGATACGGAGATTTAAGAAACGCCCTCGAAAAGGGCGGCGTATATTTCGAAAGTTAAAGTGTAATGGGGGGAATCGGTTCCCGCTTTCCGTTCCGGGCTCTCCGCTTCGCTACGTGTCGCGGGAATGACAATTTGCGCGGGGATGACATTTGAGGGGTAGATTAGGCTTGTTTGGGAGGGGGTTTGGGGGTAGAATTCGGGGGCGGGTTCGTGACTCGTGGTTCGTGAATCGTGGTTAGTGGATGGCGTTTATGCAGGTAGGATAGGTTATGGAGATACGGTTACGATTTTTGGGGGCGGCCCAGAATGTTACGGGTTCGCGGCATTTGTTGGAGGCAAACGGGGTAAAGCTATTAGTAGACTGCGGGCTTTATCAGGAGCGGCAGTTTAAGGACAGGAACTGGGAGGAGTTCGCGGTAGAGCCGGCGAGTATTGACGCGGTGCTGCTGACTCATGCGCATCTGGACCACTGCGGGATTTTACCGAAATTAGTTCGGGAGGGGTTCGGCGGCAAGATATACTGTACGGCGGCGACGGCCGAGATTGCGCAGATAATACTATTGGATTCGGCGAAGATACAGGAAGAGGACGCGGAGCATAAGAGGAAGAGGCATGAGAGGCAGGGTCGAAAGGGGCCGTACCCGGAGGTGCCGCTATATAGGATGGAGGATGCGGAGGCGTGTCTGCCGCTGTTTAAACATGTGGAGTACAGGGAGGCGGAGCAGTTAGGGGACGGGGTGGAGGCGACGCTTTATGATGCGGGGCACGTATTAGGCTCGTCGGTTATAAGGGTGAAGGTTCGGCAGGACGGTGAGGAGCGGATAATACTATTTTCGGGCGATATCGGCCGGCCGGACAGGCCGATTGTGTGCGACCCAACGATATTCGATAAGGCTGATTATGTGCTGATTGAATCGACGTACGGCAACCGGGTGCATAAGGAGGTGAAGGACGTTAAGGACGCCATCGGAGAGGTGATAAACGCGACGAGAAAAGCGGGAGGTAATATTATCGTGCCGAGCTTCGCGCTGGAGAGGTCGCAGGAGGTATTGTATTATATAAATGAACTGCTGCAGGATGGGGAGATAGAGCGGCTGAAGATTTTCTTAGACAGTCCGATGGCCTCGCGGATTACGAGGGTATTTGAGAACCATCCGGAGCTGTTCGACAAAGAGATGAGCGAATTTGTGAAACAAAATAAGTCGCTTTTTGACCTGCCGGAGCTGCAGATGGCGGGGACAGTGGGGGAGTCGAAGGCCATCAACGATTCGAAGGGGACGGTGATGGTGATTGCGGGGTCGGGGATGTGCACGGGGGGAAGGGTGAAGTATCATTTGGTCAATAATATCGGGCGGCCGGAGAGTACGGTGATGTTCGTGGGGTATCAGGCGGTGGGGACATTAGGCAGGAGTCTTGTGGACGGGGCTGAGAAGGTAAGGATATTGGGCGAGAGGTATCGGGTGAAGGCGAAGATTGTGCGGATAAGCGGGTTCTCGTCGCATGCGGACAGGGACGAGCTGCTTGAGTGGCTGCGGGAGTTAGATGCGCCGCCGAGAGGGGTGTTTGTGGTGCACGGCGAGGCGGAGAGCGCACAGAGTTTCGGCGAGTACGTAAGGGAACAGACGGGCTGGGACGTTACGGTGCCGGAGTACAGGGAAGAAGTTATCTTAAAATAGTTGTCGGGTATATAAGCTGGTAACAGAATGTGATATTGGGAAAGGGGACTGAAAATGAAGAAGGGTGTTGCAAAGAAGATGTTGTTGGCGGCCGGGTGTGTTTTGGTTGTTGTGCTGGCGTCATTAGCGTATTCGCACTGTCAGATACCGTGCGGGATTTACGGTGACGAGGCACGCTTCGATATGATTGCGGAGAACGCTACGACGATTGAGAAGTCGATGAAGCAGATAACGGAATTGAGCGCGCAAGCCAAGCCGAATATGAACCAGATAGTGCGATGGGTGCAGAACAAGGAGGAGCACGCGGACGATACGAGCGAGATAATAACGTACTATTTTATGGCGCAGCGTGTGAAGCCGGCGGCGAAATCGGACAGCAAGGCGTATGAGGAGTATGTTAAGAAGCTGACGGTGCTGCATGAGATGCTTGTATCGTGTATGAAGGCGAAGCAGACGACGGAGCTTTCGCACGTGGAGAAGCTGCGGTCTTTATTAGGTGAGTTCCATAAGGCGTACTTCGGAAAGAGCTGCGAGGAGCACGAGCATAAACATTGAGAGGCTTTGAAGCGCCAGCAAGTATGGTTTGAGATACGACGATGGAGAAAAGTAAGGTGGCAAGAGGCGGGATATCGCGGCGTGATTTTTTAAGGCGTTCGGCGGTTGCGGCGGCCGGCGTTGCGCTACCGGCGATAGTGCCATCGTCGGTGTTCGGCGCCAATGCTCCGAGCAACAGGATTACGGTGGGCTGCATTGGCGTAGGGCGGATGGGGTTAGGTAATATGGAGGACTTTCTTAGATTCGAGCAGGTGCGGATTGTGGCGGTATGTGACGTTGACAGCAAGAGGGCCGAGCACGCGAAAGAGGTTGTTGAGAAACACTACGGCGAGCAGGAGGGCGGCGGGACATACAAAGGCTGCGGCGCTTACGAGGATTTCAGAGACATTATCGCGCGCGGGGACATCGATGTGGTGTCAATTGTTACGCCGGACCACTGGCATGCGATACCGGCTATTGCGGCGGCGAAAGCCGGCAAGGACATATTTCTGGAAAAGCCACTGACGCTTACTATCGAGGAAGGTCGTGTGTTGAGTGATACGGTTCGGCGTTACGGGCGGGTGCTGCAGGTCGGCAGCCAGCAGCGTTCGGAACCGAACTTCTGTTTGGCGTGTGAGCTTGTGCGCAACGGAAGAATCGGGCGGGTGCAGACAATAAAGATTGGGCTGCCGACGGACCCGGGCACTGAGCCGGAGGCGCCGGCGGCGGTCCCTGCGAATCTGGATTATGAGATGTGGGTGGGGCCTGCGCCGTGGGCGGCCTATACGGAGAAGCGAGTTCACCCAGATAACGACTACGAGCGGCCGGGCTGGCTGCGGGTAAGTGATTACGGGTCGGGGATGATTACGGGGTGGGGCGCGCACCATCTGGATACGGCGCAGTGGGCGATGGGGCTGGAGGAGTCCGGGCCGGTGGAGGTGAAGGGGTGGGCGGAGTACCCGAGGGACGGACTGTGGGACGTGCACGGGGACTTTAAGATTGAATACAAGTATGGGAATGGCGTGGAGCTTATTTGTGCGGCGCGCGATCGCATCAAGCAGGGTGTGCTTTTTGAGGGGACGGAGGGGCAGATTTTCGTGAGGCGGTGGGCGATTGAGGCGGAGCCGGAGTCGTTGTTGACATCGAAGATTAAGCCGGAGGAGATACACCTTTACAGGAACAAGGACCACAAGGCGGATTTCCTGGATTGCATAAAGTTGCGGGCTGAGACGGTGGCGCCGGTCGAAGTCGGGCACCGGTCGTGTACGGTGTGTCTGCTTGGGGCAATCGCAATGAAGCTGGGGCGGAGGCTGAAGTGGGACCCGCGGGCCGAGCGGTTCGGCAATGATGCACAGGCCAACAGCATGCTTTCGCGTCCGATGCGGAGTCCATGGCATTTGTAGAATGAATTTATGAATTATTTTTAGGAGGTTTAATTATGAGATGCAAAAATAAATTGAGATGTGCAGTGCTAATTATAGCTGTTGTTTGCGGATGCACGACAAGAGGGCAGGTTAGAAGAGTCGATGATGAAAGCTGGGAACAGCTTTTTGACGGTCAAACACTTAACGGGTTGATACAGCGCGGCGGCAGCGCTCGTTACTTTGTTGAGGACGGCGTTATTGCGGGTGCTTCTGTCCCTAACACGCCCAACAGCTTTCTGTGTACAGAGAAGATGTATTCGGATTTTGTTCTGGAATTGGATTTCAAGGTTGACGCCGGCCTTAATTCGGGCGTGCAGATACGCAGCAATAGTCTGAAGGAGTACAAGAACGGGCGAGTGCACGGTTATCAGGTCGAGATTGACCCTTCGGAGCGAGCCTACTCCGGCGGTATTTATGACGAAGCGCGGCGTGGGTGGCTTTATGACCTGAAAGACAACGAGCCTGCCAGGGGGGCGTTCAAAAGTGGGCAGTGGAACCATTTCCGCATTGAGGCTGTTGGAGATTCAATTAAAACGTGGATAAACGGTGTTGCGGCTGCTGATTTGGTTGATTCGATGACGCCGACGGGCTTTATCGGGCTGCAGGTTCACAGCACTGAAAGCAAAGAACCTTTATATGTAAGGTGGCGGAACATCAGACTTATCGACCTGAGCCGTGATTGATGCTAAGGCTGATGTAATGTAGTCAGAGCCGATGCGGAGTCCATGGCATTTATAAGGAAATATAAGGAGCGCGCGATGAAGGGCTACGTAATCTTGGCGGTTTTGTTTTTGGCGGCTGCGTCTTGCGAAGTTTCACCTGGGAGCGGGTGTCGGCGGAGATTGTCGGTGAGCAGGTGGTTGTGCGAGTCGGGGGCGAGGTGTTTACATGTTATAAGTTCGCGGGGACGCAGAAGTATCCGTATTTCTGGCCGGTCAATGGGCCGGTGTCGGGGGAATCGATAACGACGGAGTCATCGCAGCCATATCCGCACCATCATTCACTTTTCTTTGGGTGTGATGAGGTCAACGGTGGCAACTACTGGCAGGAGAGAAATGAGGAGGGGCAGATTGTCTCCGCGGGGCCTAAGCTAATTGAGGCTTCGGGTGAGCGAGTGGTCTTTACGGATGAATGCCTGTGGCGGCAGCCGGGGAAGGAGCCTGTGATACGCGACCTTCGCCGTGTGGTCATTACCGCGCCGAGCGAGAACGTTAGATTCATCGATTTCGAGATTAGCCTGGAGCCGCTGGTGGATGTTCGGATATTAAAGACGAACCATTCGCTTTTTGCCGCGCGTGTTGTGCCGGAGCTAAGCGTTAAATCCGGGGGTGTTCTAATCAATGTTGAGGGCAAGACCGGCGAACAGGGTACGTGGGGCGTTGCGTCGGCGTGGTGCGATTACAGCGGGACGCGCGACGGCGTTACGGAAGGCATCGCCATTCTGCAGCATCCGGCGAACCGGTGGTTTCCTGCGAAGTGGTTCACGCGGGATTATGGATTCTTTTCTCCGACTCCGATGTATTGGCCGGAGAATGGGACGCATATCGAGCTTGGTAAGGGGCGGCCGCTTAGGTTGCGTTATCGTGTTGTCGTCCATGCGGGAGACGCCGAAAGTGCGGGAATTGCCGAGATATTCGAGCGGTATGAGCAAGCCGAGGGGAAATAATCGACCGATATGGAGTGGAAGGGCTTTTTCAGGCGATTTTGGCGGGTTTTGGTGAAAAAAATGTGGGGATTTTTGCAAATTTTTGTTGACAAAGCGGGAAGTGGTGTGGTAGAATTATTACAGGTAAAAAGCAGAAAGGCTGGTCAAAATGCCGTAATATCATAACTTTTTGCAAGCTATCATATTTTAAGACCCCTTTCATACCGACCCGCCTTCTAAAATTAGCTGCTTTTCCACTGATTTTGTGTTGCGCCTATAAAAAAATAGGCCGCTCGAGGGAGCAAAAATGTGGAAAAAAGCGCAATATTCTAACTCGTTTCGTAGCATTCGAGGAAAAATAACAAAATTTACAGAACAGCTTACCCCCTCCGCGCATCTTATTATACGAAAGCTGAGGAGTTCCGCAGAAGCTGCGGCCAACAGGCCCACTAAAGCGCCATTTTCGGCCAGGGGCTGGGCTACAACAATGCGCAAAAATGAAATGATCATAAATCGCTCATTGAAGCCCAGCCCTCGTCATTATCCATCATTCATAAACCTCGAAGGGAACACAAAATGAAGAAGCAAATTTGGAACATTTTGCTGGCGTTACTCGTGAGTCTGGCCCTTGTATACGAGGCCTCTGCAGGCCAAATTGTAGCTTGGGGGCGGAATGATTACGGTCAATGCGATGTTCCGGCAGGCGATGATTTTATTGCTATTGCAGCGGGATACGAGAATAGTCTTGCTCTTAAATCCAACGGTACAACCATGGCGTGGGGGAGTTGTAGAGCGGGTGTGTGTAATACACCAGAGGGTAATGATTTTGTTGCCATTGCGACAGGCTGGTTGCATAGCTTAGCCTTGAAGTCTGATGGGACTATCGTCGGCTGGGGTACCAATTATTATGGCCAAAGCGACGTGCCGGAGGGTAATGACTTCGCGGCGATTGAAGCCGGTTTTTTGTACAGCGTAGTTGTTAAGTCTGATGGTTCACTGTTTGCGTGGGGCTGGAACGGCGAGGGTGAATGTGACGTTCCGTCAGGAAATGACTTCGTTGGTGTTCAGGCCGGCGGATTGTACAACGCCGCCATCAGGTCTAATGGCTCACTGGTGGCTTGGGGGTTATGCCCTGACCGTTGCCGTGTACCGAGCGGAAATGGTTTTACGGCTTTTGCCACCGGCACATTTCATGGTATTGCTGTGAGGTCCGATGGAGGACTCGAATCTTGGGGTTATAACAAATATGGTGAGTGTGATGTCCCTGCTGGCAACGATTTTGTTGCCGTCGAGGCGGGCAGATTTTTCAGTCTTGCTCTTAAATCCGACGGGTCCCTCGTAGCATGGGGATTGAATGATGAAGCGCCTTCAGGTAGGGATTTTACTATGATTGCTTCCGGAAACTACCATAGCCTTGCGCTGAACTCCAACCCATCTGAACTTGTTGCAATAGAGATTATTGGTTTGGATGAAGTCAGACAAAATATTCAAACCCAGTATGAAGCCATTGCCCACTATGCTGACGGAATCAAGAGAGATGCGACCCGCCTGGCGAACTGGAGAGTAGAGCCGAATAGTTCTGCGGAAGTACAGGAAGGTTTACTGACGACCAAAGAGATTGATGAATCACATGTTATTGTGGTTTATGCTGAATATACCGAAGGCGGGATTACTCTGGAAGGAGCGATTGAGGTATATCTATCTTTGCCTAAAACATTTTACGTGCCATCTCAGTACGAGACGATTCAGGAAGCAATAGATGAGGCAATGAATTGTGATAGTGTTGTTTTAGCCGATGGGGTTTATACCGGCGAGGGTAACCACAACGTAGATTTTCTGGGCAAAAGCATTACGGTCCGCTCAGAATCCGGCCCACAGAATTGCACAATAGATTGCGAGCACCACGGGCGTGGATTCAGGTTGAAAGACGTTCAAGAGGCATGCGCAACCCTGAACGGATTTACTATTATTAATGGAAACGCCGAAAATGGTGGCGGCATTTATTGTGACAACAGCAATTTGACGGTCATAAACTGTGCGATCATTGGCAACTCAGCACGATATAATGGCGGCGGTATCTACGGCCGAAACAGTAGGCTCACAATCAGCGATTGCACGGTTACTGCAAACAGTAGTATGTCCGGCGGCGGAATCTGTTGCGGGGGAAGCTGGGATGGTCATTGGGGCCTGTTTACTATAACCAATTGCACAGTTACTGCCAACAATAGTAGGTCGGGCGGCGGAATCTATTGTGGTGGAGAGGGCACTCGCTATGGTCCTGGTGGTATATTCAGAATCACCAATTGCACTATCAGCGGTAATTCTGCGGATGGGCAATCGTCTTCCTATGGCGGTGGTATCTACTGTGAGGATGACAATATATTTAAGCTGGTGGACTGCATTATCGCCGGGAATACAGCCTCAAATGGCGGCGCAATCTATTTCAAATATAGCAACCCGATCATTTCCAACTGCACGTTCGCTGAAAACTCGGCATCCAACGGAAACGCTTTAGCTTGCGATTCTCGGTCGCAAAACTATCCGAGCAATCTTCAGTTTAACAACTGCATCTTTTGGAATGGTGGTAATGAAATATGGAACAATGACGACTCGACGATTACGATTAGCTACAGCAACGTTCAAGGCGCCTGGGAAGGTGTTGGCAACATCGATGCCGACCCGTGTTTTGTTGAGGCGGGCTATTGGGATGTAGACGGCGTCTGGGCGGAGGGGGATTATCGGCTATTGTCAGATTCACCGTGTATTGACGCCGGCGACCCGAATTATGTGACAGAGCCGAATGAGACAGATTCGGATGGCAACCCGCGCATTATAGACGGTGACGAAGACAACATAGCCGTAATTGATATGGGTGCTTACGAGTTTTGGCCGCCCATCGAAGCCCGGATGAAACTCACACCCCAGACCCTGAATTGCGCTGGCAAGGGCAAATTCATCAAGGCCCACATCATCCTTCCCGAAGACATTTTCCCCGAAGATGTGGACGTTAACGCTCCGGCCGTAGCCGACCCGCCGGACATCGATTCCGAATATATAAAGGTCCTCGGCGGCGACACCGGCCC
>CAZENQ010000049.1:0-9622 GCA_964513655.1 uncultured Pirellulales bacterium
ATATATCCCGAATCGCTTAAAACCGGAGGTAGTACGGTATGCCCGGAATACTTAAAGGCTGGTTTGAATGCCCCATCTGTGGTGGGGAATTCGATCGCAGCGTCATGATTTCAAATCAGAAAAGGATCTGTCTGAACTGTTGGAAAAAAGGGGAAGAGGGGGAAGCTTCAATGCATATTGATCATACTGAATCTCCTCCAAAACCTGAGCACAAGCCGGCACTGGTATAGATGTTACCGTTAATGGAGACGTAGCAGGAAAACAAATTGGTTTACTCCACCCAAATACAATTTACCTGTCGATAGTATAAGATCCATCACCCTTCATACAGACATCAGGAAATTTTTTAGATATCAGGAATTTTTTTTTAGCACGGCGAGAATCTTGAATTGTGCGAGTGCCAGGCTGACAGCCAGGGTGAAGCACAGGATAGCTATGGCGAGAAAAATACTGCCTCCGGCCCTTAACGGTTTCCACTGCAGTTGCACCGACATGCCAGTGGCGTATCGTGAGATAAGGAAGCTGACAAAGGCAATGGCAGTCATGCAGATGGCACAGATCAATGGTTGTTTGGTCTGTTGGTCGGTGGGAGCCAGGAGGGCATTTAAGAGGTGCAGTCCGACAGCTATTTGGTAAACGGCTATTGCCGCCGAAAATATTGGAATGAACCACTTTTCGAGTATTTCGAGGCGGCGTTGAGCAACGGTGAACATAGCTGCGCGTTCGCCCTTTGCCTGAAAGATTGTGGGAGCGTCCTGGTCCTTGGCCAATTGGCTCATATCAAGCTTTTCCTGCTCGGCCAGGGCGCGTTGATGAAACTGAATGACGAGAACAAGCCAAATCAGAGCCGCGGAGAGGATTAGCCAGCTTACAGCGGAGACGGGGGAGAACCCGCTCCATCGGCCTACGAAAAAGGCGATGCCGAAAAACAGGACGCTCAAAATCAGAGACGCCAGAGCCACGTATTCAGCACGTTTGGATGATAATGTCATCTATTATCCTGCTTTTTGCAATTTGAACAAATAACTCACAAACGTTGTATTATTTATGATGTATAAGCCCTTTACGAGTTAGAAGTTGTGTAGTATAACAGTAAGCGTCATTTCAGTATAGTGACGATTACGAAAAAATTATGCTACAGTCCCGGCGAGTCGGCAGGCCGGCGAGCGGCTAAATGAGTAAAGAATAATGAATAAACTGTTTACTATAGCGAAAAATACTTTCATAGATACACTGAGACAACCGGTCTATGCCATAATAATTTTCACCGCTCTGTTCTTGTTTATTGTAAGTCCGCCCATGACGATGTACACAATGAGCGACGACAGTAAACTCTTGCGCGAGATAGGCTTATCTACGTTATTCTTGGCGAGCTTGTTCATAGCAATATTCTCTGCTTCAGGGGCAGTGGCGGAAGAAATTGAGAATAAGACGATAACGACAGTTCTGAGCAAGCCGGTACAACGTCCGATATTCATAATCGCGAAATTTTTGGGAGTGGCTGCTGCGGTGACTCTGGCCCATTATATATGCACTATCGCCCTATTGATGGCGATAAGACACGGAGTAATGGAGACAGCATCGGATGAGCCGGACTGGACAGTTATTAGCACGGGATTGGTTGTTTTGTTTTTGGCATTTTCGCTAAGTGCTTTTTTCAACTATGCTTACGACTGGAAATTTTCATCGACGGCGATGGTGCTGATGGGTGTATTTGGCACATTTGGCATGGTGTTCTTGTGTTTAATAAACCGGGAGTGGCAGTTTGCCCCCCAAGAGAATGGTATAAACACACTTGATATCTATGGTTCGATATTGTTGCTGTTGGCGGCAATTGTAATTGCGGCGCTGGCGGTAGCATTTTCGTCGAGATTCAACATAGTGGTAACGCTTTCAGCCTGTGTCGGTGTGTTTCTGTTAGGTCTTGTAAGCGATTACGTATTCGGACGATATGCAGAGACCAAGATTTGGGCCAAGATAGGCAGGTTTTTGGTGCCGAATTTGCAGGTTTTCTGGATAAGCGATGCTATTTACGAAGGCAGCGTAGTTCCGCTAAAATATATCGTGATAAGCGCCTTCTATGCCGTTTGTTATACAACGGCTATACTTCTGGTGGCCATCGCCCTGTTCCAGAGACGACAGGTAGGGTAGGTAGGGTAGTTCGTGGTATGTGCTGCGTATTCTTTACTGGACGGGCGTCACGCCTGAGGGGACAGGGTGTTAATTACCGCTATTTCGTCGCAATTTTGCTGTTTTGGGCACTTTGCGCAGTCCTTCCAGACCTTCATGGGGAGGGAATCTTTTTCAATAATGTGGAAGCCCAGCTTCTCAAAAAAGTCGGGGTTTAGCGTGAGTGCGAAGACTCGCGCGAGGCCGAGTTGGCGGGCCCGTTCGAGGGTGGTGTTTACGAGCACTTTGCCGACGCCGGAGCCTTTTTTGGCTTCGTCTACGGCGAGGGACTTTATTTCCGCCAGGTCTGCCCAGATAATCGCCAGCGCGCAGCAGCCCACTACATTGCCGTTTAGTTCGACAACAGTGAAGATCTGGAGGTTCTCGTAGATATCGGCCATTGAACGAGGCAGCATCCTGTCGCGTTCGGCATAGTTACTTATCAGAGAACAGATGGCCTTGGCATCGGCGATTTTTGCGTTTCGTACTTTCATGGACTATGTATTATAGCTGATTGTGTGCAGGTTTCCAGTATCAATCGGGATGCAGTACACGAAGTATCAAAAAAGCGAAAAAAGGCTGGCAAAGCTGTTGTGTGTTACTACAATGACCGAGATTATGAGGTTTATTCTGATTGACAAGATTGTTTCGCTGGAAACGGGCAAGAAAATAAAGGCGGTCAAGAGCGTTTCTTTGGCTGAGGAGTATTTAGCGGACCATTTTCCGACGTTTCCGGTGCTGCCGGGCGTTTTTCTGCTGCAGGGGCTGATCGAATCAGCATCGTGGCTGGTGCGAGAGGCGGAGAATTTTGCCCACAGTATGATATTGCTTGAACAGGCGAGGAATGTAAAATACAAGAGTTTTCTGGCACCGGGCTCAAGAGTAGAATATACGGTCGAGGCCAAGACAATCGAGGAGAACGTAAGCAGTTTTAGCGGCCTTGGCGAATCAGGCGGTGAGCGAATTGTGGAAGCGAAACTCGGATTGCGGCACTTTAACCTTGCCGATGAGAATCCGGCGATGGCGGCGGTCGATGCCGAGTTAATTGAAGGAATGAAACAGCGATGGAAATTGCTGAGGTAGTTTTTAGTTGGTTGTTCATAGACAAACGTATAACAATTAAGGACATATAAAAAAGATTGCTGCGACGACAGGAGGTAAGAAGTTATGGCAAAGAGTCGGGATGAAATATTCCAGGAAGTTCAGGATGTTTTGGTGGATGCTTTGGGGGTCGATGACGATGAGGTCAAGGCTGAGGCGACGTTGATGGGGGATTTGGGGGCGGAGAGCATTGACTTTTTGGACATAGTGTTTCGGTTAGAGAAGGCGTTTGATATAAAGATTCCGCGGGAAGAGCTATTTCCGGCGGAGAGCCTGATGAATAATCCCGAGTTTGTCAGTAACGGGAAGATGACGGAGAAGGGATTAGCTGAACTGCGAGATAAAGTACCGCACACGGACCTATCCACATTTGAGAACGACCCCGATGTTAATAAGCTGGGTGATTTGTTTACTGTCAGTGCGATTATAAATTACGTTGAGACCAAGTTGAATGCAACATAATAGAGGGAATGTGCTTTGAGATGTTATCGGCAGGTTGACTTTGAGTAAGCCTGCCGATAATTTTAATGTGAGCGGGAAATGCGCTGGATTTGGATAGATAAATTCGTTGAGTTTCACAGCGGTGAGCGTGCGGTGGCGGTAAAGAATGTGACGCTTGCTGAAGAACATTTGCACGATCATTTTCCGGGCTTTCCTGTTATGCCGGAGAGTCTGATGATTGAGGCCATGGCACAGACGTCGGGTATACTTGTCGGCGAGGCGAAGAAGTTTGAGGAAAAGGTCATTCTTGCGAAGGTGAAAAAGGCTGTCTTTTTTGACTACGTAAAACCGGGCGATACGATAGAAGTGGATGCGCGAATCGAATCCATCACTTCTGAGGCGGCGAGTACAAGCGGCAGGATTACGCTGGGAGAGCGGTTAATTGCCGAGATAGATTTGATGTTCAGCCATATAGACCAGAATCTGGCCGGTAAGGAATTCCCGGAGGAGAACTTCGTTTTCACCAACACGTTCAAATCGCTTCTGCGAGGGCTGGTTTCTGACGGCGGTTGCCGTGAGCCGAAATCGGAGGGGAAGTAGTGGCTTCGGCTCGCGTAGTGATAACCGGTCTTGGTGCGGTAAGTCCCCTTGGATTGAGTGTTGGCGATATGTGGGAGGGTCTTTGTGCCGGGCGGTGCGGGATAGGCGAGATTACGGCATTTGACCCTGTGGGTTTTAACTGCAAATTGGCCGGCCAGGTGCCGGATTATAAGATACAATCATATTTACCAAAGAGTCATCGCAAGGCCGCCAAGCTGATGTCCAGAGATATTGAACTGGCGGTGGTAGCGTCAGATGAGGCGTTTAGAAGCAGCGGGCTTATCACAAAAGGAATCGATGCGGACAAAATCAATGTTGACCCAGCACGTGTGGCTATTAATTTCGGAGCGGGCCTTATCAGTTGTGATTTGGTTGAGTTGGCGCCGGCGGCTGCGGTAAGTGTCACCGATGGCAGGTTCGACATTCGGAAATGGGGCAAGGAGGGTCTTGAGCAGGTGACGCCACTGTGGCTTCTGAAGTATCTGCCTAATATGTTGGCGTGTCATGTAGGTATTATTCACGATATTCAGGGGCCGAGTAACAGTATCACTTGTGCGGAGGCGTCCGCGCATTTGGCGATAGGTGAGGCGGCGCAGATTATCAGCCGGGGCGATAGTGACGTTGCTTTAGCCGGCGGGGCTGAGGCGAAGGTAAATCCGATAGTTATGATTCGTCAGTGCCTGATTAAAAGAGCGACAAGCGAAAATAACGACGAACCAGCTGCGGCGTGCAGGCCCTTTGATGCCGACGCGAAGGGCTCGGTCTTCGGCGAGGGAGCCGGTGTGGTTGTATTGGAAAGCCTGGAAAGGGCCCAGAACCGAAGTGTGAAAATTTATGCGGAGGTAGTTGGAGTCGGCAGCAGCAATAGTATCAATCCGGTGTATGAACATCTGGAGGCGGACGGCCGAGGTATTCAGATAGCGGTAGAAAAGGCACTGGCAGACGCGCAGATACAGCCGGATGATTTGGATTTGATAGTCCCACACGGGACGGGGATAGCAGCGGATGATATGGCGGAGGCGAGAGGGCTTGAGGCTGTTCTGGGCGAGGCAGTGAAGGAAATCGCCGTCTGGCCGACCAAAAGTGTACTAAGTAATACCGGCGCGGCGAGCGGGGCACTTGATATTATCGCGGCGGTTTGTGCGATGGCCGAGGGCAAGGTGCCTGCCGCGAAGAATTGCGACAGAAAAGCTGATGGCTGCAATTTGAATATTGTAAAACAGGCGCAGGAGGTGGATATTCGTTATGCACTTTGCTGCAGCTATACTTACGGCGGACAAACAGCAGCGGTGGTGCTAAAGAGTTTTGACGGTGAGGCGACGAATTAAATGATTGAGAGAGATACAACTGAACGGGTGGTGATAACAGGGATGGGTATTGTCTGTCCTTTGGGGCACGATGTGGAGACCGTCTGGCGAGCGGTATTGGCAGGCAAGAGCGGAATGGCCAGGACGGCCATTTTCGACGCTTCGACGTTTCCGTCGACTTTCGGAGCGGAGGTCAAAGATTACGACCCGGTCAAATATACAAAGAAGCCACAGTTTCACAAACACGGTAACCGGGGCAGCGGCTTTGCTGTTGGTGCAGCGGTCCAGGCGTGCGGGCAGGCCGGGATTGATGTGGAGACCGATAAGCCCGGTGACAGGATAAACCGGAGCAGGTTGGGGATTTATTTGGGAGCGGGCGAAGGCTCGGTTGATAATGATGTATTTTTTGCTGCTCTGGTGGAGGCATGGGACTCGGAGAAAGGTAAGATGGACTGGGGCAAGTGGGCCGAGGTTGCGTTTGGTCGGATGGACCCGATGCGTGAGCTTGAACAGGAGCCAAATATGCCTGCCGCTCATATAGCGATGCTTACCGGTGCACGTGGGCCGACAAGGAGCTGTCTTACCGCCTGCGCGGCGAGTACTCAGGCGGTGGGTGAGGCGACAGAAATGATCCGCAGAGGTGACGCGGATATAATGATTGCCGGCGGCGCACATTCTATGATACATCCATTGGGTGTTATGGGGTTTAACCGGCTAACCGCGATATCAACAAGGAATGATAGTCCGCAGACGGCGTCGAGGCCGTTCACTGTCAGCAGGGACGGCTTTGTGCTTGGTGAAGGCGCGGCGATGCTTATTCTTGAATCGCTGACCTCTGCGAGAACAAGAGGTGTGGAAATCTTAGGTGAGGTGATAGGCTACGGCAGCAGCAGCGACGCGTTCAGGGTCACCGATATGCACGAGGAAGGGCGAGGGCCGATACAGGCGATGAGCTGGGCATTAGCTGATGCGGGTATCAGCGAAAAGCAAGTAGACTATATAAACACACACGGCACGGGTACAACGGAGAACGACTCGATAGAGACCAAGGCGATAAAGGCGGTTTTCAAAGAAGAGGCGAAAAATACTCCCGCCAGCAGTGTCAAAAGTGTGCTTGGCCATTTAATCGGGGCAGCCGGTGCTGCGGAATTGATTACGTGCGTTCTGGCGATACGTGATAATATAGTCCCGCCGACAATGAACTTGAACGACCCTGACCCTGAGCTTGACTTGGATTATGTGCCGAATGAGCCGAGAAAGATGCCGGTCAATATCGCGATGAATGAGTCTTTCGGCTTCGGCGGACAAAACAACGTAGTCATAATAAGAAGACTCAGGGAAAACTAAGCGGCATGAGTCCCCGGTTGGCTGAACTGGCTTGTTAACTATCAATTGTGTATATTAATTACTTATATAGTTTGGATTGTTAACGGGCAATTTACTGTTTTTCATCCGATTACTAACTTGCTAATCTGCCGAATATTATGACTGCGCTTATCTGGACATTACTGGTATTTGCATTGATTCTGGTATTAGCCCGGCTGAAAGCCCCGCTGGCCCTGGCTATCATTACCGGCACAGCCGTATTAGGATACGCCTTCGGCCTGACCGGTATCGAAATCGCCATCGAACTGGCCAAAAGTCTCATCCAGCCTCGAACAATAAGCATGGCTGTGATTACGGTGTTTTTGTTCGGCCTGGCATCGGTAATGCGCACAGTTGGCCAATACGACCAAATCGTACAGCTGGCAAAGCAGTTACTTCGCCGCCCTGCTTTTGCTATGGCAGCACTGCCGGCCCTGATAGGATTACTGCCAATGCCTGGCGGAGCGTTATTTTCCGCTCCGATGGTTCAGTCCGCTGCCAGCAAATCTGAAAACCGTGGCGAGGTTTTGTCAGCTGTGAATTACTGGTATCGACATATCTGGGAACACTGGTGGTGTCTGTACCCGGGTGTTATACTGGCAGTTACGCTAACGGGCTTATCCTATGGCCAGTTCGTAGCTTATCAACTGCCGATGGGTATCTTTATGATTGTTACAGGGCTGTTAATATTCAGGGGTACACACCCCGACCTGCACGCAAGCACTAAACACACCGCCCCGGCCGCTAAAAAAGAGTTTATCAAAGCAACCTCTCCCATCTGGATAATCCCTCTGACTTGGCTGATTGCAAGCTGCATTATAACCAATACAGTTACACCAATACTGCCTGAAACCATCAGCTCAGTTGTAGATAAATACCTGCCGCTAACCATCGGGCTTATCACAGCCATTATCTGGACAGCGGCATTTAAAAAGCTAAGTGCTCTGCGGGTAATAAAAATCCTTTCCGACAAATCAATTTACGCAATGGTATTGCTGGTAGTAAGCGTAATGGCCTTTCAGTATATGTTGAAACAGATTGGTGCAGCAGGTGAAATCGCCGACGAGCTTATGGCTTTAAAGGTTCCGGTGGTGCTGGTAGTAGTGATGCTGCCGGCCATCGCAGGCATAGTAACAGGGCTGGCAATCGGCTTTGTGGGGACAAGCTTTCCAATTATATTGGCTCTGGTAAACTCCTTGGATACCGACATATCCTTAGGCGCTTATGTCGCGTTAGCTTATGGATGTGGCCACATAGGACAAATGATAAGCCCGCTGCATTTGTGTTACGTGGTCAGCAATCAGTATTTCAAAACAGGCTTCCTGCCGGTATACCGTCGCCTATGGCCGTCGGTAGCACTAAATCTCGCTCTTATCACAGCATATTTTTACGTGCTCAAAACATTCCTGTAGATGTGGTATATTACCGCTTTGCTGCAAACTAATGCGGCTTAATTTATTAAAATACCGTTGATGGTCAAGAGGCTTTCCTATATATTCACCATCTAACTAACTGTATAACATTACATTTGGGATATCATTAAGAATAGCGATGATTGACATAAAGCTGATAAGAGAAGACCCCGAAAAATTCAAAAAAGCAGCCAAGGACAAAGGCTTCGAAGTAGACATTGATAAACTGCTTGATTTAGACGAACGAATACAGAATGTTAATAAAAGGCTGCAGGAAACCAGAACAAAAGTCAACGAACTCGGCAAAAAAGTTGCAAAGTTGCCAGATTCAGAAAAGAAAATAACTCTACTTGAAAAGTTATCAGAATTAAAGAAGAAAAATATCGAACATATTGAAAAGGCCCAAAGTCTCCAACCTGAGTTTAAGAAACTGATGTATCGGGTTGCTCAGCCGCCCGACGATGACGTCCCCATCGGCGAAGACGATACGGAAAATGTTGAGATAAGAAGAGAGGGGAAGATACGGGAGTTCGATTTCGAGCCAAAGGACCACGTGCAGTTGGGTACGGCTTTGGGGATTATTGATATCGAGCGAGGCGTGAAATTGGCGGGGACACGAAACTATCTGCTAAAGGGTGACGGGGCGCTGCTGCACTGGGCGGTACTGCGGTTTGCGATAGATTTTATGGTCGGCAAAGGCTATGTGCCGCTGTCGGTTCCCGTTCTTGTGCGAGATGAGGCAATGGTAGGGACGGGTTTTTTCCCGGGCTCGGAAGACCAGACGTACCGGATGGAAAAGGATGAGCTGAGTTTTGCGGGGACGGCCGAGGTGCCGCTGACGGCTTATCGGATGGGTGAGATATTAAAGGCCGAGGAGCTACCGCTAAAGTACGTTGGGCTGTCGAGCTGTTTCAGGCGGGAAGCCGGTGCCGCAGGCAAGGACACATACGGGCTTTACCGAATCCATCAGTTCGATAAGGTCGAGCAGGTGGTTATCTGTGAGGACAGTGCAGAGGAAAGCCGGAAGTTTCACGAAGAGATATTGGCCAATTCCGAAGGCGTAATGCAGGCTCTGGAACTGCCCTACCGTGTGGCTGATGTTTGCACCGGCGATTTGGGCAGGGGTCAGGCGAAGAAATTCGATATAGAGGCGTGGATGCCGTCACGAGGTAATTACTGCGAAACGCACAGCGCAAGTAAACTTTACGAATTCCAGGCCCGCCGACT
>CAZENQ010000049.1:9632-21327 GCA_964513655.1 uncultured Pirellulales bacterium
ACGAATGAACCTGCGGTATAAAGACGCGGTGACGAAGAAAAATTTATTCTGCCACACGTTAAATAACACCGTAATCGCAAGCCCTCGAATACTGATACCAATTCTGGAGCTTTACCAGAACGCCGACTGCTCAATAACAATACCGAAAGTGCTGCGGCCGTATATGAACGGCAAAGAAAAGATAACCGCTGAATCTTAAGTGAGAGGCCGGCTTATGACCAAGGAAGAAGTTTTTGAATTTGTAGGGAAGAATCCTGTCTTCGGTCTTGCCACAGCAGATGATAATAAGCCACATGTTCGGATGATGATGCTGTATCGGGCGGATGAGAATGGTATCATCTTTAATACCGGCGAAAACAAGGACGTTCACAAACAACTCTTAGCCAATCCTCAGGTTGAGATGTGTTTTTACAGTGCTGAGGAGCAGCGACAGGTGAGGATTGGTGGCACGGTCGAGGTCTTAGAGGATTTGGAATTGAAAAAACAGGTCGTCAAAGACTACCCGTTTTTAAAAGAGTGGGTGGACAGGGAGGGTTACGACGTTTTGATTGTTTATTGTCTGAAGAGCGGGCGGGCCACAGTCTGGACGATGGAGACCAACTTCCAGCCGAAGGAGTACGTCCAACTGTAAGAGAAGGCAATTAGCTTTCCTCTGCTTGCTGCTGCGGTATTATCTGCCCAGCTACCGTGCCTAAAATTAGTCTTGAGTCTTGCCTTTTAAGTTTGTAATCTGGGTTGTTATGGATGCGGTACGCCGGAAATTGGAGTTTATTGACAAGCAGCTTGCGTGGCGGAGGGATTTTCATGGACAGGTTGTAAGTACAGCCCCCCTGCTGTTTGCAGGAGTGGGTTTGATAGCGGGGATTGTCGTACAAAGCACACTCGATTTGCCGATGCAACTGTGGTTGGTACTGCTGGCTGTCTGTATGGTGACATCGCTTGTATTTTTTATTTTGCAAAGCAGGAAAGAGGTATTTGCCCCCTATGCAATCGGATACATGGCTTTGGTCTGCTTTGTGTGCCTTGGCGGTATTCGGCTGGCAAGTTACTATCGGGCGAAGTCGGATGATATTCGGAATTTGGTTGGTGATGAAAGGAGGCTTGCAACGATTCGGGGAGTGATTCTCACTGAGCCGTATGTTGATAAGCAGCGGTGGGAATTTGCAGGGTTCAGGCAGATGGATCCGGGGAGTAGTTTTTATCTGAGGGTGGCGGAGGCGGAGGCTGTCGAAGGCTGGGCGAAAGTGAGTGGTACTGTGCGAGTGCAAGTTGCAGAGCCGGTACTGGATTTGAGGGCCGGCGATTGCGTTCAGATGTACTGCTGGCTGGACAGATTCAAAGGTGCGAGCAATCCGGGCCAATTTGATACAGCCAAGTATTTGGCGCGAAAAAATGTTTTTGTCGGAGCATTCGTTAAATCACGGGATGGGATTGAGGTGCTGGAAAGCAGCGATACCGGTATTTTTACAAAAGCCAAAAGGAAGCTGCGGGAGTCGGCAAGTCGTGCATTGGTTGGTGAGATCTCCGTGGAAGAGCAAAGCCGGGGACTGTTGGAAGCGCTGCTATTAGGTTACAGAGGCAATATCGACAATGAGACTTACAGGGCATTTCGCAAGACCGGACTCTTGCACTTTATCAGCCTTTCGGGACTGCATCTGGGCATACTGATGGGGACTGTGTGGTGGCTGTGCAAGGCGGCGGGCTTGTTAAAACGTGCGCGTGCGATTATTTGCATAATCGCGATATGCGTGTTTTTGCTGGTTGTTCCGCCGAGGTCGCCGACGCTACGGGCGGCCGTTATAGGTTTTGTTTTTTGTTTGTCGTTTTTTTTTCGGCGATACTCCAATCCTCTAAATACGTTATCTCTGGCAGCAATAATTCTGCTTCTTATAAGGCCGACGGGCTTGTTCGAAGCCGGCTGGCAACTGTCGTTCGCATCGGTGTTAGGCATTTTGGTTTTCAATGAAAGAGTTGCAAACTTCTTGCACGAGATAACGGGGGATTGGTTCTGGAACATCCCACTGGAGGATGTGAGTGTGCTGAGACGCTTGGCGAAGAGATTTGGAAAGGCGGTGGTAGCGCTATTTTCGGTGGGCTTTGCGGCGTGGCTGGGTGGTGCCGGCATTTTGTTATATCACTTTTACACAATAGTGCCGCTGGCAAGTGTGTGGACGGTGCTGGTTTTTCCTTTTGTCTGGGCAATTTTGGTGTTGGGGTTTCTAAAGATAATTTTATTTTTTCTGCTGCCGACCTTGAGCGCGGTTTTAGGCGTTATAGTGACCGGTTTGTCGCAGTGGCTTATTTGGACTGTAAAGTTTATAGCAGATTTGGGTGTTTCGCAGATACTTGTTGGTCATGTACCCCCTGTGCTGATAATTTTTTATTACGCTTTTGTTCTTTTTGCGGCCTTTGTTTATTTTCGGCGTCCGGCGATAATGAAGGCAACGTGTACGGTGATGGTTTTGGCAATTGTTGTTTTCTTAGGCCTTGCAAAATGGCAAAGGACCTATCGGGATAGTTTGGAACTTACCTGTCTTGATGTCGGCCACGGGCAGGCCATATTGACTAAACTTCCCGGCGGGGAGAATGTCCTGTTCGACGCAGGTTCGCTCTACAAAAGTGATATTGGCAGACGAATTGTAACGGCCTTTCTGGACTACAGCGGAATAAATGAGATTGACACGATTGTAATAAGTCACAGTGACTTAGACCACATCAATGGCATACCTGAGATTGTCGAACACTGCAAGGTCAACAGTATTCATGCCAATGACGCATTTCTCAGCCAGACTGAGCAGGAAGGTAACGCAAAATTTCTCAAGGAGTCGCTCAGGAACAAGGGCCTTGAGATACGGTCCTTGGGTAAGGATTTAAACCTGAGTAGCAGCGCCAGGATAAGGATACTCTGGCCGAGCAAGGAGATATGCGCAAACAGTCAATTAGATGATAATGAAAAATCGGTGGTTTCCTTGATTGAATTTGCCGGGGCTGGAGTGCTTCTGTGTTCGGACATCGAGAACGTCGCACAAAGAGAGCTTCTGCGGTTGGTTCCGAGGCTGGAGCCAGAAGTGGTCATTGTTCCTCACCACGGCTCAGTTAATACATTGGAGGCTGACTTTCTTGATGCGCTTGGGGCCGATATCTTAATATGCAGTTGTAGCCGGAGGCAGTACGAAAGGCAACAGAGGTACAAGGGCCAAGAGAGGGCAAAGGCGTTCTATACGCCCAAAGACGGAGCTATTACTGTTTGCATTGATAGTGACGGCAGGATAAAAACTGACGTGTTTGCGGAACAATAAAAAAATAGCCTTTACTTTTGAAAGGCTATTTTTCTCAACATTAATTTGGTTACAGACAACCGGGAGCCAATCTCGAAGCTTACCTCATATGAACAACGATTTCAACTCTTCGATTTCTTGCCTTGCCGCTGGCTGTGGAATTTGAAGCTATGGGTTGGGTGGCTCCGCGGCCGACAGCCCGAATTCTGTCTTTGGGAAATCCGCCTTTGACGAGGTATCTGACGACGGCGAGGGCGCGCTGAGCAGAGAGTTCCCAGTTGTCTTTCCATTTTGATTTTTTGATAGGGTCTGAATCGGTATGTCCAACGACATCTATTAGTCTACCGGCGTAATTTTGCTGCACCACGGACTTGATATGGTTAAGTTCAGTACTTGTTGCCTTTTTTAGCGTAGCTTTTCCGGGGTCGAAGAGTATTGCGTTGGGCAGAGTTACGGTGATGGTTCCGGCCGAGGGGTCAACTGAAACGTCATAACCGGCACCAAAACCGGTGACTTCGCCGGGGCTGAGGTTGCGTTCGGAAATTTGTTTTTGAAGTTCTTCGATTGTCTGTTGGCTCTGCGTAGCGATCTGTTGTTTCTCTGCCCTTTCGCGCTCCAGCAATCCCTTTAGGTTCTGGTGCTCCACGTTCAAGGCGTTATATTTTTTCTCCCAGTTAGTGCAGCCACATAGTTGAGAAGCTAATATAAGACCAATTAACAGCATCAATGTTTTTTTGTTGGTGGTTTTCATTCGATATCTCCTTTCCATCGAAATCTAATAATAAAATATTGCAAGTAAACGACTGAAAATCCATTCATGTAAAATCATAACCACAAGTACGCCCAATGACAAGAAAGGACCATAAGGTATTTGTCGGATTTTTTTAAAAAAAAGTTGAATTCCCGCCCAGGTGAGCCCGAAGAAAGGTGCAATAAAAAATGCCACGATGACCGGACCGCAGCCTATCACCGCCCCCGCAGCACCCATCAGGTGGACGTCGCCAAGGCCCATTGCCTCTTTTCCAAAGCCTAAGGTGCCAAAAATGCGGGTGGCCCAGACAACTCCACAGCCGACGAAGTAGCCCCACAGACTACCGAGAAGTCCCGCAATTGCGGGCCGTTGTGAAAACCCCCCCCACCAGGTGTTTGCTGGGGCAATTTTCCTGACAATCAGGAAAGCCGTCAGCGAGCAGATTATAATAGGCAGCAGAAAAGTGATTTCCTTACACATTTCCAGGCGATGGTTATACTGAGGCTTTTTTGATTCTTGCTGGTAATCAGGCAAATCTACACGGTCAGATTCATAGCTTCTTTTTATTAGACCAGTTATCAGTAGCGTCATGGATATGGCCAGCCCTATCGCAGCCCCGGCACCGAGCGAGGCAGTTGTGGCTGAAGCACTGGGCAAAAGGCCGTAATTGCGAATTATGTTAGGGGTAATTATGTAGATGCCGACCGCCGAAGCAATCAACCCGGCTGCTGTAACGAGCCAGCAAATTGAAACCGGAATGACCCACAACTTCAAATCTATTGCCGAGGCGGCAATGAAAGCGGCCAACAAAATGATAGAGATAAGATAAATGAACCAGCCGCCGCGTAGAAATGGAGGCATACCGGGACGCAAATCGGTGCGAAAATATAAAATAAACAGACCGGTGAAGACCAAGCCTGTCAGCAGCTCAACAACAAAGTAGCGAGGCGAGATTGGGGCCTTGCAGTACCGACACTTTCGGCCCAAGAGCAGCCACGAAAGCAGCGGTATGTTGTCGTAGAAGCGAATATGCCTGCCACACGCGGGACAGGCTGAAGGTGGCTTTACAAGAGACTGGTCGTGGGGCAGTCGATAGATGACAACGTTCAGGAAACTGCCTACACAGCAGCCAAACACAAAGATAAAGGCAAACCAAATCCAATCCGGTACTGCCACAATGCCTCCTTGCAGCTAAGAACTCAAAACGAGAAACACAAAACTCTTATCTGATTCAGTGGGGACGTTTTTTCGCTTTCGGCTTTAGATTTTTCGTTTTTCTGTTAGCGGCGGCGGCCACTTTCATTTGTAGGCCGAATAGACGAATAAAGCCAGCTGCGTCGGTCGGGTCGTATTCGGCGCCCATTTTAAAGCTTGCCAAATCGGTTTTGTACAGACTGTTGGGGCTTTCTGCTCCGGCCGGCGTGCAGCGGCCCTTGAACAGTTTCATTTTAACTTCACCGGTGACGTTCTTCTGAGTGGCATTGATGAATGCGTCGAGAGCCTGACGCAGCGGCGAAAACCACTGGCCGTAGTAAACCATCTCAGCATATTTCAGGGCGAGCTGCTGTTTATAGTGCACAGTTTCCCTGTCGAGTGTCAGGCTCTCTAAGGTTTTGTGTGCTTCGACGAGGATGGTTCCGCCGGGCGTTTCATAAACGCCCCGCGATTTTATGCCAACCAGACGATTTTCGACTAGGTCCAACTGTCCGATTGCGTGTTTGCCACCGAGGCTGTTCAAAGTCTCAACGAGCTTTATGCCGCTTATGTTTTTACCGTTAAGTTTTATCGGCACACCTTTATCGAAGCCAATCTTAACGTACTCGGGCTTGTCGGGTGTTTTCGAGACCGGCCGGGAGATGACGAACAGATTATCCTTTGGCTCGTTGGCCGGGTCTTCGAGGTCAGCCCCTTCATGGCTGAGGTGCCAAAGGTTGCGGTCGCAAGAGTAGATTTTCTTCTTTGTCTGTTCGATAGGAATCTTATGTTTTTTGGCATAATCGACCGCAGCTTCCCGGCTTGTCAGCGTAAAGTTTGGGTCCTTCCATGGAGCTACGATTTTAAGCGAGGGGTCAAGTGCCATATAGGTCAGTTCAAAGCGTACCTGGTCGTTTCCCTTGCCTGTTGCACCGTGGGCAACTGCTGTTGCACCTTCGGCATGGGCGACCTGGACCTGATGCTTTGCGATTAGAGGCCGGGCAATACTTGTGCCCAACAGGTAGCCGCCCTCATATACGGCACCGGATTTCAGGAGCGGCCAGAGGTAATCATCGACAAACTCTTTCCGCAGGTCTCTGACTATGCATTTGACCGCACCGGATTGCAGAGCTTTCTTCTTGATTTCGGCCAACTCATCGCCCTGGCCCAGTTCGGCTGCGAATGCTATTACGTCATAGCCGTAGGTCTCTTTAAGCCAAGGCAGAATGACGCTGGTATCCAGTCCGCCGCTATAGGCCAACACTATTTTTTCGGACTTTGCCATTTTTTGCCTTAAGAAACTTCCGTCTTTTACGCTCTGAAGGAAGATTATATATAAATTATCGGCGAGAAAGGGAATTGCAAACAGTTTTTCGCATAAGTTTTGTATTTGGGTCTTTGCCGGTGAAGAGCTTGAATTGAGCAGCGGCCTGATTGACGAACATTGAAACGCCGTCTATTGTTTTTGTCTTTTTCTGTTTGGCCTGCTTTAAGAGGAGAGTCTGCGGCGGATTATAAACCGTATCGAAGACGGTCATATCTTTTTTGATGTACTCTTTCGGAAGAGGCGTTGCGTTAGTGTCCGGGTGCATTCCAATACTGGTACAGTTTATGAGAAGTTTTGCATCTATGTTTGGCAAATCATCCAAAGGCGAGAATTCGCAGTTAAACTCAGCGGCCAGTTTTCTACCCTTCTCGACGGTACGGTTGTAGATGCGGATTTGGGCGTCTGCGTCGCGTAAGGCTGCTACTATCGCCCTTGCGACGCCGCCCGCCCCGATGACGGCAACGGGCAGGTCTTTGAGATTCGCTTTGGAGCCAAGGATTGAAATAATTGTGTCCATGGCACCGGTGTAATCAGTATTGTAGGCGGCGAGCTTACCTTCCGGGCCGATAAGTAAGGTATTAACCGCACCGATTCTTTCAGCCAAAGGTTCGACTGCCCCCCTGCCGGCGATTGCATAATCAAGGGCGTTTTGTTTGTGCGGAATTGTTACGCTAAAGCCGGCAAAGCTAAGCCGGGGTCTGGCCGAGATATTGTGCATGAATTGGTCGAATTTGTCTTTGCCTCCTTCGACGAGCAAAGGTAGATACAATTTATCCGCCCCAATATCGGCGAAGCAGGCATTATGGATGGCCGGACTTAGTGAATGAGCAATGGGGGAGCCTATGACGCCGTAGAGTTTGGTGTCGGGGCCGATAGAATCATAGCGGTACAATTTTTTTAGTCGCTGACATGTCAGCTGGCCAGGCGCGGTCGCAGTATTATTATCGATGCTTGCGAAAGTAACAAATGAGTTTAGCTTCTTTGCGATGATTCTACTGATAAGACCGGCCACACCCATACAAAAGACGATTCGCTCGCCGCCGGTACTACGCAGCAAATCAAACGCCTCAAAGCAATCGTTGATGTGATTAGCTGTGTAAACAAGTTTCGGAATTGCAGCCGGGTATGCGGTCTGGATGCGACGACAGAGTTTGCCGATATTATCAAATTTGCTTTCGAAATTGTGGGCCGATATTATCAGTCGGGCCTTTGGACTCTCTGATATCGCCAGCTGTATCTTTTCCTGACAGTCTGTATGGAGAAAATTTTCGTATTCAAAGTCAATAAATTCGGCACCGGCTCGCAACGCAGCGGTCAGTACATCGACTCGCAATCGCTGTGGATAGTCGATTACCCCCCCCTGCCGGGCGTCACGGCAAGTTACGATTATCGGCATCGGCTTACGGTTGGTACTTTTAGCTTCAGCAATTAATTTCTCAACGGCCGAAACGCTTAGGTTCTCGAGGTAATCGGTTCGCAGTTCAAGCATCTCGGCCCCGGCGGCGCGGGCTGCCTTGATTTGCCGGACTGCCTGGTCAAGGTTCTTTGCTGCTATGGGAACGGTTAAATAGGTCATTTGCCGCCGGTATCTCGCAATAAGGTTACCAAGTTGGCGATATGATAGGGTAAGAGTGCGGATATTGCAATGCTGGGGCGGGCAAGCTCGATCAGAAAGTGACGATTTTTTTAGTTGGGCCGATTGGGAAGAAATTGGGTTGCTTTTTCATATCTTTTGCAGTAGTCTGTGCCGATTAACTGGTAAAAGAAGTGTTGGAGATTTAGCTATGATAGGGAAAAAGATAAGGCTGGAGAGAATAATCGACCGTAATTCCGGTAAGACCGTGATAATTCCGATGGACCACGGCGTAACTGTCGGGCCCATTGAAGGGCTTGCTGATATGCGGGCGACGGTGAGTAAGATTGTGAGCGGAGGCGCAAACGCCATCCTGATGCATAAAGGAATCGTCCGGGCGGGACACAGAGGCAGCGGCAGAGATGTAGGGCTGATTATCCACCTTTCAGGGGGGACAGCAATGAGTCCCGACCCGAATGCGAAGGAGCTGGTCTGCACTGTTGAGGAAGCGATTAAGCTTGGTGCCGATGCGGTGTCTGTTCACGTAAATCTTGGGGCCGAGACAGATAAGGAGATGCTGCGGCAGCTGGGGTGGGTTAGCGAGCGGTGTATGGAATGGCAGATGCCGCTGGTGGCGATGATGTACACTCGAGGGCCGAAAATCAAAGATGAATTCGACGCTGAAAACGTCAAGCACGCCGCCAGGGTCGGGGCTGAGTTGGGGGCGGATATTGTTAAAGTTTCCTACACCGGCAGTGTCGACAGTTTCCGTGAGGTAGTTGAGGGCTGTCCGGTGCCGGTGGTTATAGCCGGCGGGGCGAAGATGGACAGCGACGAGGACATATTCAGGATGGTGGATGATGCTCTCAAGGCAGGTGCCACGGGCGTGTCGATCGGCCGAAATGCATTCCAGCACGAAAAGCCGGACAAAATGGTCGAAGCCCTTTGCAAAATGGTCCACGAAGGGGCTGGCATCGAAGAGGCAGCTAAAGTACTAACAAGCTAAAAATTATTGTGCAGGCAGTAGATACGGGACAAGTGCAATGAAAAAACTGTGGGTAAATGCAGACCCTTATAACAAGGAGGTGGTAATATCGGCGCTTGAGAGCGGGGCTGAGGCGGTAGTTCTGCCGGCCGGTAAGAGCGAGACGGTGCGGGAATTTGGCAAGATAAAAATCGTCGAGGCCAAGGGGGACATTGTGCCCGGCGTCGATGTGGAGTTCATCGGTATAGCCGGTAAGGCCGACGAAGACAAGGCTGCAGCAGTTCCGGAAAATAAAATCGTTGTTCTGAGAATGTTAGACTGGACAATTATTCCGATTGAGAATCTCCTGGCCCGGCGCGGCAAAAATATCATGGTGCAGGTTGAAAACAGCGAGCAGGCGCAGCTTATGGTTGAGATACTTGAGAAAGGCGTCGATGGTGTCCTGCTTAAGACAACCGATATAAATGAGATTAAAAAGACCTCGGAGATTGTTCACGGTATAAGTGAAAAGGTTGAGCTTGTCACGGCTACCATAACTAATACTAAACAATTAGGTATGGGTGACAGGGCCTGCCTTGATACCTGTACTCAGATGGGTTTGGGCGAGGGGATGCTGGTTGGTAATACGGCTTCGGGGTTCTTTCTGGTGCATTCTGAGTCCATAGATAATCCTTACGTAGCATCGAGGCCGTTTCGTGTCAACGCCGGTGCTGTGCATGCTTATACCTTGGCGCCGGGTGGTAAAACCAAGTATTTAGCGGATCTGAAGGCTGGCGACGAAGTGCTTGTGGTGGATTACAAGGGCAAGAGTCAGACCGCATATTTAGGCAGAAACAAGATTGAAAAAAGGCCTATGATGCTGATAGAGGCCGAGGCCGAGAGTCGGCCGATAAGTCTTGTTATGCAAAATGCCGAGACGATTCGATTGGTCAGTCCGGACGGCAAGGCAATTTCCGTAACGGAACTGAAAGTTGGTGACGAGGTGCTCGGCCATATTGAAAAGGCTGGCAGGCACTTCGGCATGCAGGTTGATGAGACGCTTATAGAGAGGTAGAGCAATGGTTTGGATGGACGATTTGGTGGGTATAATTTTGGCGGTTGTATTTGGTACGGCAATCGGGCTGGAGAGGGAGGTCAGGGGCAAGGCCGCCGGTTTGCGGACAAATGTTTTAATATGCCTTGGGGCGGCGGTTTTTACCATAATTTCCAAACGTATGGGCGTCGAGCATAACGATTCACTTACGCGAATAGCAGCCCAAATAGTTACCGGGGTTGGTTTTCTCGGCGCCGGTGCGATTATTCGGGACAGGGCCGGTATCTACGGCTTAACTACGGCCGCCACAATCTGGCTTGTTGCGAGTATCGGTATGGCCTGCGGGGCGGGCTTTCACGGCCTGGCAGTGTTGTCGGCTTTGATGGCGGTTTTGGTGCTGATGGGCCTGGGGCAGCTGGAGAAGCCGCTGAGCCGTTATGTGAAAAAGCGCAAACAGGAAATCCTTCCGGAGGAAAAGGATTAAGTGTGCCAAGGTGGTCAGGCCTAAAGTAGTTGGGTAAGAACTACGGTCCTGGATAAATTTTTGTCACGGGGACATCTGTAACAGCTTGCGAATACAGAAGCTACGGCTGTTGCCTCAAAAATATGTGAAAATCCGTTTTTTTTTCTTGACAGTGGCCAATTTTGCTGGCAGTATTGTGAAAATAGGCAGAATGGGTAATCTTAAGCTCTATTACTTGCGAGATTATTGCAGGCTTTGTGTATAGAGATTTTGAGCCAGACTCAGAGTTGTGTGGGGAGTCGTGTGTTTGGGATTAAGATGTTTGGTAGCGTGCACACCCAGGTATCAGTTTCCTTTTCTGTGGAATTTGAGGGTGGAAGACCCGGTGTAGTATTGTCTGCGACAGCGATTAAATGTGGGCAGAGTCTTTGCTGAGGAAGCAACTGTGTGTCGAGTGCGACATGCAGTATAGATATTAGGCTTGAAATACGGTGAATTAATGGGCTTTGGGAAGATTTATCCCCTATTTGAAGAAAGGAGGTTAATTCAGGGAGAATAAAATACAATTTTTGAAGTTTCGGAGATTGGAAAGAGTGTTTTTTTATTCTAAATAATGGAGGTTAATATGGAAGAACACAAAAGAAGACATTTGCCAAAATTCTGGAGGGAACACCGCTGGGTAAGATGGCTGCTTCCGATTACGGGCTTGGCAGCGCTGATTTGGTTTCTGATTCGGGTTATCCCGAAGCCCAGCCGGGCGACGTATCCGTGTCAGCGGCTTGCCTTTCCACTGGCCTCGGGCTTTGTTGTATGGCTGATAGGAGCATTCGGCTCGGTTGCGGCGTTCCGCAGGGCAAAACGCGCCTTTCAGCGGTCGCGTTGGGTTGTTGGAGCGCTGTGCATAGCTGTTAGTATTGGTGCCGCGTTCTTTGCAATGAGCGGCGGGTATGAGAGGTTTGTCCTGGGTGAAGCCCCAACCCCGAATGACCCGATAGGAACAGCACGAGGCAGTAACCCGGGGCGAGTTGTCTGGGTGCATGACCCGAATGCAGCCGACTGGGAGGGCGCCACAGATGCGGCTCGCTGGTGGG
>CAZENQ010000050.1:0-20995 GCA_964513655.1 uncultured Pirellulales bacterium
GGGTATCGTCTTTGGCGTATGCTCGGTGATCGCTATGCTGGCGATAGGCGAGGGGGCCAGCCGAGAAGCTCAGGATGCCATCGTACAGCTTGGCAGCACGAATTTGATTATTGAAACCGTCAAACCACCTGAGGAGAAGACCGACACCGGCAACAGGCAGGGTATGAAAGAATATGGTCTGACCTATGATGACGCCGAATCGATTAGAAATACGATACCGGATGTTCAGGTAGTAGTCCCAATTCGCGAAATCGACCAAAAGGCACGCTACCTTACTCGCCCCGAGGTTGCTATAAAAATCATCGGCACAATCCCGTGGTATACCGAAATCTCGCCCATTAGAGTAATCCGTGGCCGATTCTTGAGCAGCGTCGACCTGCAGCATCAACTGGCTGTCTGTGTTATTGATGACCAGATAGCTCGCAAGCTTTTTGCCTTCGATGACCCTCTTGGACTCGATGTAAAAATTCATGGCAGCTATTACCGGGTCGTGGGAATTGCCTCCCAACCAGCTCCTGCACACACGACCGCCGCTTTCGGGACTAACCCGGCCGCGGCAGGTGAAACCAGTGGCGTCGTGGGCAGCGTATATATCCCGCTCACGACCGCAAGATGCAGGTTTCCCGAGATTAGTGCTCGGTTCACCGGCGGTACAGGCAGCCGCGAAAAAGTGGAACTCCAGAAGATAACCGTCAAAGTTGACTCCTCCGAACAGGTATTGCCGTTACGCGATATTCTTGATGCCTTGCTCGACCGGCTGCACGAAAAGCAGGACTACCAGATTGTCGTGCCGCTTGAGCAGTTGATGGCAATGGCAAGACTAAAGCGAATATATAGTGTTGTCCTTGGTTCTATCGCAGCTATCTCACTTCTGGTCGGCGGCATAGGAATCATGAATATCATGCTGGCTACCGTCAGCGAGCGCACACGCGAGATTGGTATCCGCAGGGCCCTCGGTGCCAGAAAGCGCGATATTATCATTCAATTCCTTTCTGAGACGCTGCTGTTGACGTTGGCTGGAGGTGTTCTGGGGATTGTTCTGGGTTCTATTATACCATCTTTGGTGGCCTATTTTGGCCACATGCCCACTGTAATCACGGGCGGTTCGTTAATTCTGGCCTTTGGTGTCAGCGCGGCCGTGGGGATAACCTTCGGCCTGTACCCTGCCTATCGTGCCGCTAATATGGACCCAATTGAATCGCTGCGGCATGAATAAATCCGCATCTGCTCACCAATATCTCAATCTTGGTCTGCTGCTGCCGTCCGGAGGACATACACTTTCGAAGTCCTTTCGGAGAAAAGGCGTTAATTATTAAAATTTTTTAAAAAATTTGAAAAAGACTATTGACAAGCAGTAATTGCTACTATATAGTAGTCTTAACGACGATAATAAAGGAGCTAAGAACCGGTGACGCTAAGAAATTCAGACCTTAATTCTCAGATGCGTGTGATGGCAGCTTGCCAGGTTTGGCCCAGGGATACGGGTGAGGCGTCCTAACCAAAAATCCAGAAGGAAGAAGGGGACTCGCTGCCCTCTATCCTGTAATTATCGAAATCGTGGCTGCGAGCCGTACGATTAGACAATACCGGTTTTATTCTCCCTCAGTGGGGCTGTCGGAGGAGGTCAGCCCCATTTTTCTTGGCTTTCAAATAGCGTACGTCACTCCAAAACTCACCACTCCGGACCCGTACAAAAAATTTTGCTGAATAAGAAAATTTTTCTACACAATCTCGACACCAGCGTATATAATAGAAATACTTTGAGCGGACAGCTCATGGAAGAGTGGGTGACGAGTTCGCTGGGTGTGAGCAGTCTGGGGTATATTATGGCAAGAGCTACTGCTGGTAGAGGTGGTGCGGGGGTAAAGCAGAAGATGAACGCGTTCCACGCAATGTGCCGTGAGGCCGGACTTAAAATGACACCCCAGCGAATGGCGGTTTACAAGGCCTTGGTTGAGACGAAGGAGCATCCCTCGGCCGATGTGCTTTACCAACGGGTCAGGCAAATCTTTCCCAACATCTCGTTGGATACCGTTAACAGAACCCTTCTGACTCTGGCCGACATCGGCGCCGCTTTCATAGTTGAAGGTTCAGGCGATGTCAAAAGATTTGATGGCGGCCTGCAAAAACATCAGCATTTCAAATGCGTAAACTGTAAAAGAATCATCGATTTTCATCATAAACCGTTTGATAACATCTCTGTTCCGAGGAGCCTTAGCGAAAAATTTACCGTGCTGAAAAGGACGGTATATTTTGAGGGTTTATGCAATTTATGTAAAAAACGCGCTGGTAGATAAAGAGCGTTTGTCCTCTGCCAAAGTCTCCGCAAATTTATACCCACCATTTGGAAAATACTCACCCCGTTAGAAATGTTCCCCGCATACAGTTGGACGATTTCCCCTTGGGACCTCTAACGGCCTTGACGTAATGCGGAACAGCTAATAGAATTACTGGTTTGATTGGTTTCTACGAATGAAAACTCCGGCCAAAAGCCGGACACAAAAAATAGGATTCAGGAAAAAAGAGAAAAAAACATGACAAAAATTAATGAAAACTTCCTCAAGCTGCAGGCTGGATACCTGTTTTCCGAAATCGCTGGGCGCATTCGCAATTTTAAGGCCCAAAATCCTGACGTCAGGACCATTAGCCTCGGCATTGGTGATGTGACGCAGCCGCTGGCACCTGTCGTCATAAAAGCCATGAAAAACGCCCTCGACGATATGTCCAGACTGGAAACCTTCCACGGTTATGATGACAACCACATCGGATACCCCTTTCTTAGAGAAGCCATAAGCCAGAACGACTTTAATACCCGTGCTGTGGAAATAGACATCGACGAGATATTCATAAGTGACGGGGCAAAGTGCGACACCGCCAACATACAGGAAATATTCGGCACCGATAATATCGTCGCCGTTACCGACCCCGTCTATCCCGTATACGTTGACACCAACGTCATTGCGGGCAGGACCGGCCCGGCAAATAAAAATGCCCAGTATGACAAAATCGTATATATGCCCTGTACCGCAGAAAACAACTTCGTCCCCGACCTGCCCGGCCAAAAGGTCGATTTGATTTACCTTTGTTTCCCAAACAACCCCACAGGGGCCGTGGCAACAAAAGAACAGCTAAAAAAATGGGTTGATTACGCACAAAAAAACAAAGCTGTCATCTTCTTCGATGCCGCTTATGAGGTCTTTATCGCAGACCCCGATATCCCCCACTCAATTTATGAGATTGATGGCGCAAAAGACGTGGCGATTGAATTTCGCAGTTTCTCCAAAACCGCCGGCTTTACCGGTGTCAGATGCGCCTTTACAGTCGTACCAAAGCAGTTAAAGGCATATACAAAAGACGGCAGGGCGGTCGAGGTCAATCCTGTATGGAACAGACGGTATTGCACCAAGTTCAACGGCGTCTCATATATTACCCAGGCAGGCGCCGCCGCCGTTTATTCCGATGACGGTAGAAAGCAGGTAAAGGCCACCATCGATATCTATATGGCAAATGCAGAACTTATCCGCCAGTCGCTCACAAAACTCGGCTACAAGGTCTATGGCGGAGTAAACGCCCCATATATCTGGCTCAAAACTCCAAATGGTCTAAGCTCATGGGATTTCTTCGACCGCCTGCTGCAAAAGGCCAACGTTGTCGGAACACCGGGCGCAGGCTTCGGACCATCCGGAGAAGGCTATTTCCGCCTCACCGCATTCGCTCTGCCGGAAAATGTCAAAGAAGCTATGGAACGTTTTGCCGCTGTTTAAGAATAGCTCGTAGTATTAAACCAAAATTGGCTCATAGCACGTTTCTTGTTTGAGGGTTCTATAACCTAATGGCCAACACCACTGTCAGCTATATTGGACTGGGAAGTAATTTAGGCGACAGGGAGGCTTCTATACGAAAAGCCCTCAAGCTGTTGGCCGAGGCTCCAGGTGTTGAGCTCCCCCGCGTAAGCGAGCTAATCGAAACCCCTCCTCTCGGTGGCGCCGCTCAGCCAGAGTTCATCAACGCTGTCGCAGAAATAAAAACCTCTCTCAAGCCGGAAGATTTACACAGAGCGCTTCTCGATATAGAAACATCCCTCGGCAGACAGAGACAGCAGAAGTGGTCGCCGAGGACCATCGATTTGGACCTTTTATTGTTTGGCGACGAAGTAATAAATCAGCCCGGCTTAATTGTCCCACATTCCCAGATGCACCTGCGCTCCTTCGTACTAAAAGGCCTCTGTCAGTTCAACCCCAAATTATTGCACCCTGTTATAAAAGAACCGATGAGCGAGCTGGCAGGGCGGCTCCACGGCGCTGATTTTGTCCTTAATCCAAACCTGCCCCAGCTTATAAGTATAGCCGGCATCATAGGCGTCGGAAAAACAACACTCACAAAGAAGCTCGCGGGCTTGCTCGGCTGTAAAGCCCTCTTCGAAGCCTACGACAAGAACCCCTTTATGCCGGACGTCTATGCCGGGAATAAACAGCTCGCTTTGGATTCGCAGTTATATTTTTTGACCAGCAGAATTACCCAGTTAAATCATAACACGTTAAAGCTGGATCAGATTGCCATAAGCGATTATGTCTTTGATAAAGAGCTAATCTACGCAAGACGCCTGCTAAGTCCCGAGCAGCTCACATTGTACGAGCAGATTTACTCGCCTGTGGGCGCAAACGTTTCTACACCGGTCCTGGTGATATATTTGACCGATTCGGCCCAAAACTGCCTCGAGCGAATCCGCAGGCGAAACCGTCCCTATGAGCAGGAGATTCAACCGCAGTTTTTACAAGTTCTCAATGCCGATTACGAGGGCCTCTTCACCAATTGGAAAACCTGCCCCGTTATTCGTATTACAGCCTCGAAATTGGACTACACGATAGATGCCGATATTGACCGTTTGGCAAATCAAATAAAAAGTTACATAGCTGTATGATGGAAGTTGCAAAGACAATAGCCTCTGTAAGAGGAAAGGTAAAAGCCGCCCGCGGCCGGGACAGAAAGATAGGCCTTGTCCCCACAATGGGAGCGCTTCACATCGGCCATATCGCGCTAATCGAACGGGCGGTGAAAGAATGCAGCTTTGTGGTCGTCAGCATCTTTGTTAATCCCACACAGTTCTGCCCCGGTGAAGACCTTGAAAAATACCCTTGCCCCTTGGAGGCCGACCTCGAAACCTGTGAAAAGGCAGGCGTTGACCTTGTTTTCACTCCGACAACTGAGCAGATGTATGGCACAGCAAATCTCACTTGGGTAACCGTGGAGAAGTTGACCGAGCCCCTCTGTGGCCGATTCCGGCCGGGCCACTTCCGAGGAGTAACCACCATATGTGCCAAGCTGTTTAATATCGTCCAGCCCGATATCGCTTATTTCGGCCAGAAGGACGGCCAGCAGGCTATCGTCATCAAGAAAATGGTCGCCGACCTCAATATGCCCCTGGAAATCGTCGTGTGTCCCACCGTCCGCGAGCCTAATGGTCTGGCGGTAAGCAGCAGAAACCAGTATCTGACCGAACAGCAGAAGAAAGATGCCACCCTCATATACAAATCGCTTCAGAACTGTAAAGAAATGGTTGAGGATGGCATAACCGATACTAAATCAATCATTGCCCAAATGCGCGAAATATTAAACCAGGCCCCGGCAATAGAGATAGAGTACGTAAGCATCCTTGACGCTGCAACCTTGCAGGAAATCGACTCCGTTGACAGGCAGGTTCTCGCGGCGGTGGCCGTCAGACTCGGTCAGGCAAGGCTCATCGACAACATACTGCTGGACGCTAAAAAGTAATAGTGTATAATTATGACCCGCTAGACCCTGGTGAACGGTATTTGCTGGATATTAGAACGGACGACGAATTATGTTTGTGAAGATATTAAAAGGTAAGTTGCATCGCGCAAATGTTACCGATGCCAAGCTGCACTACCCCGGCAGTATTGAAATAGATTCGGCACTGATGGAAGCGGCCGGCATACTGCCCTACGAGTCGGTCTTGGTCGCCGATATAAACAACGGCAGCCGCCTGGAGACCTACGTCGTCCCTGCCCAGGCCAACTCCGGTAAAATCGTCGTACTCGGCGCCGCAGCACATCTGATAAACCCAAAAGATGTTGTCATCATTCTCAGCTTCGGCTACTTCACCCCTGACCAAGCCGCTAAACTTAAGCCGAAGGTCGTTGTTCTTGATGAAAATAACAAGATAAAGGATACCGGATAACAATTCCTGTCTTAGACGAGGTACCGCCGACGAGCGACAAGGTAAGAAATAAATGCATCCTAAGCTTTTCGAGATACCCTTCATTCATTTGACCGTACCGAGCTACGGCCTGATGATGGTTGTCGGCTTTCTCCTGGCCGTCTGGGTAATAAGGCGCCTCAGCCGAAATATCACGCCGGACCCCCAGTTTATTACTAACGCAGCCCTCTATTCTCTGATAGCCGGGGTGGTGGGAGCACGCCTCTTCTTTGTAGTCCACTATTTTTACAAGTTTAAGGGCGACTTGCTTTCCATCTTTGCTATTTGGAGGGGCGGCGTCGAGCTCTTGGGAGGTGTCCTCTTGGCCATCACCGTCATCTTTCTTTATCTCTGGTATCACAAGCTCCCCGTTCGCCGTTACCTCGACATCCTCGCCATTGGCCTGATGCTCGCCCTGTCCCGCAATGTTCTAAACGCCTCTGCCTCCCTTACCACCACCCCATACTCACTCACTCACCGGCATACCGGTCTCAGGCCTATCCCAATTTGGAAAGGGATCGACGTGACCCGCAGCTCAGATTGCCCGCCGAGTTCTTTGGTTATCTCGACAAAGACGGCAAATGGTACCCCGACCTAAAACCGTATGACCAGCTTACCCCGGACCAAAAATACTTGGTTGATAAGGGCCCTTATCGCTGTCTGCCCGTCCACCCCACACAGTTATACTCATCAGCCGCTGGTGTTGTCTTGGCGCTCATACTTTATCTCTTCCGCCGAAGAGCACAAGGAGCCCTAAATTCTGAAAATCCCAGAAAATTCCTCACTAAACCCGGCTGCACATTTGGCCTCATGTTCATACTTTACGGCACCACCCGCTTCTTTATAGAATTTGTCCGCGACGATAACCCCTTCGAATTCGACAGTATAACAATCTCCCAGAATATCGGTATTGCTATGATTGTGCTGGGGGTGGTCTTGATGGTGGTCTTTGAAGCAATGAAACCCGATAAGATCGCACTGTCCGCCTCAAAGTAGCCCGAACAGCTTTGCCATCCATTTCTCGGGTTCTTCACTGCAATCTCTCATTTTTCCTTGAACTTTTTGAGAAATTAATGATATAATAAATGTTCCTGTTACTGATTTAACCGCCATTCGAGAGCAAAGCGATGGGCATTTACGACAGAGACTATACCCGCGAAAACTTCGTATACCGCTTCCAAAGCGCCCCGCAGATGCGATTCGGCTTACCAAGACTGACCCCCATGGTAATGCGACTGCTCATTGCTAACGTGGCCGTCCATTTTATCCAGGTTCTCGGAGCACACATATTCCTCACGAAGTGGTTCTCCGTCTACCCGGCTTCCTTCTTCCTCGCAATACAGCTCTGGCGACTGATAACATACCAGTTCCTGCACGGTGGCCTCTTGCATATCCTTTTCAACATGCTCGGCTTGTACTTCCTCGGGCCGACACTTGAACGACACTGGGGCAGTAAAAGGTTTCTAACATTTTATCTGGGTTGTGGAGCGGTAGGGGGGTTGTTCTATGTTCTACTCGTAGCCGTCCGTTTCCTCCCTGCCTACCCCATGATAGGTGCCTCCGGTGCCATACTCGGCATGTTGGCTGCCTGTGCAATCCTGTTCCCCCACTTCGTTGTCTTTATCTTCCTCTTCCCAGTACCCATAAGGGTCGCCGCAGTCGCCTTTACAGTCATATATGTCCTCGCTGTTATATCAAGAGCGGCAAACGCAGGAGGTGACGCCGCTCACCTCGCCGGCATGGCCGCTGGTGCCGCATACGTCTTCTCAGAACGCTGGCGAGAAAATATAAGATTCAAAATCCGCTCAAGCGTCCGTCAAAGAACAATCGCCGACCAGCGCGATCTCCAGGCCCAGGTTGACCACGTCCTGAAAAAGGTCCACGACCACGGCATCCAGAGTTTAACGCCTAAAGAAAAAAAGGTTCTCCGACAGGCCACAAAATCAGAACAATTGCGAAAAGGATTGTAAAACCAAGGCCTTGTAAGCGTCTCACTTCTCTTTTTAATTCGGCTTTTTTTCAGTCTTCAGGCACGAACCGCAAATCACTCCCACTTGAACTCTTCGCTTCCACCGACTAATTCCGTCACTCGCGCCTTCACGTTCTCGGCCTTATAATCGGCGTCCTTCCATTTCTCGACGTTTTCTTCGCTTTTCTGGACCTGCCGTCTCAGTCTCGCAAGCCTTTTGCGGAGCTCCTCATATTCCATTTCCTTGCGCTTCACAATCAAATCGAACCTCGCTCCGACCACATCCTGAAGCTCCGCAAGCACCTCTTTCTTCTTTTCCTCGTCCTTTGCCTTCCGAACCCTGCGGAGCAGTTTATCCCGTTGCTGTTTCAATTCAAGGTCCTCTTTAAGCACCGCTGCCAGCTCGGGATTTTCCTTCTCTGCTTCCATTATCCTGCCGTATCTCTTCAGCCCAAGTCCCATCCGCTTGCTGAAAAGCTCCGGCTTATCCCCGTGCAAATCCCGCAGCTGCTCAGCCGCTTCAGGATAGTTCCTCTCTAACCATTCCAAAAGCTCTCCGTGCCGTCTCTGCATACGACCAGCCATCGGCCCGCCGTGACCGGGGGGCCCACCGTGCCCACGAGGCCCGCCGCGCCCAGGACCACCGCTGCGACTACGCCCTGTGCCTTCTTTACCACGTTCCCTCAACCTCTTGCCGAAGCGCTCTCGCATAGTTTTTCGAAGCTCAGCCTTGAACTTGTTCGGGTCTTCTTCCTGCAACTTTTCCAATTCTTTCGCTTTTTCCGGCTCGGCCTCTTTCAGCCGCTCCATTATCCGCTCAATCCTATCTTCCGTCAGCTCAAACTGACTCTGCCTATCCCTCTGCCTGTGCCTTGGTCGGTCCTCACCCCAGAAGTCTTTCTTCTTTTCACCAGCCCGGCAGGCAAGCGTGCTTACCAGCAAAAATGCCATCGCCGCCACAACCACAATTTTCACATAATTCGTTCGCATCGTCTTACCCTTTCCAAAAAACGCGTTCAATTTCTTCCAGTTCAACTTCCAGTTCCTCTATAGCCTCATATCCATTGCCGCCGTTCTCCCCCAACTCCAGAGCAAGCACATCATCCTCAAGCTCCTCAATCTCACCAACAAATGTCCCCAGCTCCGCATCATCAACGGCAATGTCCTCGCTTTCCCAGATTGCCGCAGGTATTATCGAAGCCCCAATAACCGTTTCAGCCTCACCGTTGCCCCTTTCAGATAATTTCACACTTATAGCTGTCGCGATAATAACCGCCGCTGCAACTGCCGCCACCTTATAAACTGCCCGCCTGAACGCATTCGATTTCCTCTCCGCCAAAGCCCTGCTAATCTCAGCTTTCACATCAGCTATAAGTTCGCTATCAGGCCCGGGCGCACCGTGCTCATCAAGAATTTGCTCACCCTTGCGGATATCCTCCGTAGCCTCTTCAGCCTCATCGGCACCGAAGAGCTTCTCAAATAGCTCTCTTAGATTCTCATCTTTCTCGTTCGCAGCCATTTCTACTCCATCAACTCCCGCAGCTTCTTGAGCCCCCGATGCACCTTCGACAGTGTCGTCCCTATCGGCTCAGACCGCATCGCCGCTATCTCCTTGAAACTCGCCTGTGAATAAAATCGCAGCATTATCAATTCCCTTGTATCCTCGTCCAGCTTCCAAAGTGCCATTTGTAATCTGTCAGCCCTGTCATCCTCTTGTCGTCTCCCGTGTTCAGATTCAAGCTGTTCTTTCCGGCCGTCAAGCAATCTTTTTTGTCGCTGTTTGTCCCTTAAGTAATCGTGAAAAATGTTAGATGCTATCTTGAACAGCCAGCCGTCGAAACTCCCGCCCCTGTAACGACCGATTTTCTCCACTAACTTGACAAATAGCTCACTGAGCAAGTCATCACTTGTCTCCTTGCTGCTCGTCAGCCGATAGAAATAGCCGTACAGTCGGCCTGAATATATATCAATCAGCTTCGAAAAACTCTCTGGCTCGCCATCTTTACACCCGGCTATTATCTGGCCTAAATCGTCGCTTTCTGCCATAGCTCAGTGCTTTCACACATATAAAGACGGCCTTGGGAGTGGATTTATTGCAAGAATGAGGAAAATTTAACAGGATTTTTCGCCCGCCTGCTTGATTCTCCACCGGCTCTCAGACGTGTTTGTCTTGGTCTTCTTCGTCCTGCCGCCAACGCTCGGATTCGTCTATATCCTCGATTTCGCGTTGCATGTACCTGAAAATCTTGTCCTGCAGCGGCGCCAATCTTTGATACCACTTCTGCGTCTCTTGGTGCCCCGCCAGAAGCATATCGAGACGGATTAGCTGCCATTTGCTTATGCACTCCGGCTCCTTGATGTTCGCAAACGGGTCGCACTTGAACACCCTTCGACCGTCGGGACCAATCTCGCAAAGTTCACAATCTTTACATTGAATCATTTTTCGCACCGAAATCTAATTCAGCAAAAACTTCCTTTTTGCTTTTTTACTTTCACTTTCTTATGATACCATATATGCTGACTGTTTCAAAAGGTATTTTGCGATAGAGACTTTTAGCTGTTTTACGGAGATATGGATGGCGAAACCAAGACGCAGGCGTAAAGTGGGCAGTAAAAAAAGACGGGCCCGTTGGAAAGTACGGCATAAAAAGAGCGGATAGCGAACAAATTATCGTTCGCAGCGGCTACCACTTGCCTGTCCGCTACTAACAGCTAAAATAAATGAAGCACTTTAATGTAACCTTCAGACCGGATGGAAGGCAAATCTCAATCCACGCTGGCGCCACGCTTCTTGAGGCTGCGGGCCAGGCCGGCATAATACTAAACTCCGTCTGCGGAGGAAAAGGCACCTGCAAAAAGTGCCTCGTAAAGCTCGAGCCGGATGGCCGGGAAGTGCTGGCCTGTCAGTACAAAATCCAAAGCGACCTCACAGTAACAATCCCTCCTGCCTCCAGGTTCTTCGAGCAGAAAATCTTGGCCCACGGCATCGACGTCCGGACCAGAATTTCCATTGAACCAGGCACTACGGTCGAACAAATATTCGGCCTGGCCGTCGACATCGGCACAACTACCGTTGTTGCCAAACTAATCAATATGACAAATGCGGACTGCCTTGCTACACAGGCAGCCCTGAACCCGCAGGCCCAGTACGGCGATGATGTCATAAGCAGAATTGCCTATGCTCAAAACGATGCAAAATTAGCCGAGCTGCAAAAACTAATAATCGATTGTATAAACGAGCTCATCGCAGACCTCTCCTCAAAAACCTCAATCGACCCAAACCAAATCCACCAGGCCTGCATCGTCGGCAACACCACCATGAATCACATCTTCTTAAAATTACCTGTAACCGGCCTCGGCCGAGCACCATACAATGCCTACTCCCTCGACGCGAACGACCTGCCCGCAAAGCAGCTCTCACTCGAAATCAGCCCCGACGCAAACGTCCACACCGTCGAAAACATCGCTGGCTTTGTGGGCTCGGATACCACCGCCGTCGCCCTCGCAGTTGACATAGCCTCCGTAGAGCAGACCACTCTCGTCGTAGACATCGGAACAAACGGCGAACTCGTCCTCGGCACTGCCGACAAACTCTACGCCGCAAGCTGTGCCGCCGGCCCCGCCCTCGAAGGGGCTCGCATAACCTGCGGCAGCAGGGCGGTCGCAGGCGCCATCGAGGCCGTGTTCGCAAACGATGATGACATAGATGTTGATGTCATAGGCAGTCAACCGCCTCACTCTATATGCGGCTCCGGCCTCGTCGATGCCGTGGCGGTCTTGCTGGATTTGGGTATCGTCGACGCAACAGGACGGTTTGTCGAGCCTGAGAAACTCTCGCGTCGCCTGCCTCCGGCGATTCTGCCGCGAATCACACAGCGGGACGGTCAGCCGGCGTTTATCATTGCTGACCAGACAAGTACCGGCGGGCAAAAAGTCCTCCTGACGCAGCAGGATATCCGTGAAGTCCAACTCGCAAAAGCCGCTATCCGCGCTGGAACAAAACTCCTCCAGCGAAAGCTCCAACTTGAAGATGAAGACATAAAACAAATTCTTCTGGCAGGGGCCTTTGGTAACTACATTCGCAGAGAAAGTGCCGTCCGCATTGGCCTGCTGCCCGATATTCCCATCGAGCGCATCCGCTTTGTCGGCAACGCAGCCAGCAGCGGTGCCCAGATGATACTTCTCAGCGGTCAGTACAGAGAACAGGCCCGCCAATTGTCCCGCAAAATCGAATATATAGAGATCGCACACGAAGGAGACTTTGAATTTGTTTTCGCAGATGCTATGGCGTTCTAAGCCAAAGTTTACACCCCGGAGGTGTAAGCCAGCAGGTACACCATATAGCCGATGTATCCCAAAAGCAGCATTATGCCCTTGGTTCGTCCGATGCGCCGGCCGACCATCACCATCAAAACGAAGACGCCGCTGACGACAATCATAATCCAGTAATCCACCCCGCCGGCAAGTCTCGCGGCTATGTCTCCGAACGGCCTGACCACTCCAGCCGTCCCCACAACCAGCAGCGTATTGAATACGTTGGAACCGACCAGATTGCCGATGGAAATATCGTGCTGGCCCTTGATGGCGGCCACCACGCAGGTTACAAGCTCCGGCAGAGAAGTCCCGATTGCGACAATAGTCAGCCCGATAACAGCCTGGCTCAAACCAACACGCTCACCGATGAACACCGCCCCCCGTACAATCATGTCCGCACCCAGCGCAAGCCCGGCCAAACCAATAATAATGAACAAGACATTTCGTTTCACGTTTTGTTTGCCGCTTGCCGCTTCAGACTGTACGTCTTTTGCTTCATTGCGCGCCGTGAAAATGGTGACCACAATCAGCCCTGCAAAGATGCCTAATAGCACAAAACCTTCCGCCCGTGACAGATAATTGTTGACCAAAACCGGCCAAAGCAATAGCGCCACCAAAATCATCACCGGCATCTCACGCCTCAATGTCCGTAACTGAACCCTTATAGGTCGGATAAGGGCCGCTAGGCCGCCGACAAGGGCCAGATTGGCGATGTTCGAGCCGTAGACGTTGCCGATGGCTACGTTTCCCACGCCTTTAACAGCCGCTGCGATGCTGGCCGCTACCTCAGGGGCGGATGTGCCCATAGCCACAATCGTCAGGCCGATGATAAGCGGACTTACGCCGAGCCGCTCCGCTAAGCCGACTGCCCCGTCCACCAGCCAGCCAGCGCACTTCCAAAGGATTACCAGCCCCCCGACCAAAAGCAGAAATGCCCACATTATGTTCATCGCTCGTACTTTAGCAAAAGATACCAAAGGCGCAAAGTGTATTTTGCGCCACCTCGTCGTTTTCGACGCCCACTTTCACAAACAACGTATACCAGAAAAAGACTGGGCGGGACCTTCGAAGTGGATTAAGAGACGTTTTGATGTTGACTTTTATGCCGGTTGATAGCTGCGCTAAAGCTTCCCGACAACTAGGCACGAATTATGCCCGCCAAAGCCCAGAGAATTACTCATTGTGACATTGACTTCTCGCTCGCGGGCCTCCAGAGGCACATAATCCATCTTGAGGTCACACCGCTCGTCCGGGTTTTCTAAATTGGCGGTAGGGGGGATGACCGATTCATTAATCGCTTTTACACATACTATAAGCTCGACCGCGCCGGCTGCTCCGAGCAAGTGACCAAGGCAGCTCTTGGTCGAGCTTGTCACTAGCTTGTAAGCATGGTCGCCAAAAACAGCCTTTATAGCGGTACTCTCGGCTATGTCATTAAGTTCAGTACCGGTGCCGTGAGCGTTTATGTAGTCTACCCTCTCTTTATCTGTCCCTGCGTCGGTTAAAGCAAGGTCCATCGCCTTTGCCGCACCTGCGCCGTCGGGCAGCGGGGCGGTAATATGATAACCGTCATCCGTGGCACCATAACCGAGCAGCTCGGCGTAAATATTTGCTCCTCGCTTCTTGGCGTGTTCGTATTCCTCCAGGACGATTACACCTGCGCCTTCGGAGAGTATAAACCCGTCTCTGTCCTTATCGAACGGCCTCGAAGCGGCCGGCGGATCGTCGTTCCGTGTACTCAGTGACCTCGCTGCACAGAATGCGGCCAAACCTATTGGCGTAATAGCTGCTTCAGCCCCGCCCGTTATCATCACATCACTCTGACCGGCAATTATGTTGCAAAAAGCCACTCCAATCGCGTGACTGCCGGAAGCACATGCGCTGCTGATGGAAAAATTCGGGCCGCGTAAACCGTACCGAATGGCAATATTACCGCTCGCAGCATTGGCCATCAGCCTGGGAACGGCGAAGGGCGAAAGCTGTCTCGGGCCTTTATTCAGCAGTCGTGAGTGCTGGTCCTCAATTTCCTTGATCCCGCCTATCCCTGTGCCGACAATCACTCCGACACGAAAGACGTCTTCTTTCGAGAAATCAAGTCCGCTGTCATTTATGGCCTGGTTCGCCGCCGCAACACCAAACTGTGTGAAGCGGTCCATTCGTTTGCTTTCCCGCTGGCCAACGTATTTCGTTACCTCGAAATTCTTGACCTCACCGCCGAACCTTACAGAATACTGGCTGACGTCAAAAGACTCTATATTGGAAATGCCGCTTCTGCCCTGACACAATCCGGCAAAAAGCTCGTCTGCTGATTCACCCAGAGCAGTAATGCACCCCAAGCCGGTAATAACTACTCGTCGTCTGCTCATAATGCTGTATTTTGCTTCTTCGCTATTTTTGGCTCTTGGAACGTGCGATATTGGCAATGTAATCGATTGCGGCACCGACCGTCTGGATTTTCTCGGCCTCCTCGTCCGGAATGCTCAGGTCAAATTCATCTTCGAACTCCATGACCAGTTCGACCGTATCCAGTGAGTCGGCATTGAGATCGTTAATAAATGAGGTCTCACGTTTTATCTCAGATTTGTCCATGCCCATCTGCTCACTTATTATCTCAATTACCCTGTTTTCGATTGCCTGAATATCTACCTCATCAGCACTCACTTGTTTTGTCTCCTAAAACAGGAATTTATCTCATAACCTTCTAACCAGCCGTCACTAATGACACCGGCGCAGGTAACTAATTTGACCGTTTGTTATTTTGGCAGGTAATACTACCTTCTAAAATGGTCATCTACAAATATTTTTTTATTTTTTTTTATGCCTGTTCTGTAAAGGCTGAATCTTGACGACCATGGTCAATACGCCTTTACATTGCCATTCCGCCGTCCACACAGAGCACCTGCCCGGTTATATACCCGGCCTCGTCGCTTGCAAGGAATGCTATCGCCTTTGCAACGTCATCAACGGTGCCGAATCTCCGTAATGGTATCATTTGTTTTGCGGCCTCTTTGACCGGTTCCGGCAGTTTGTCCGTCATCTCTGTAACGATAAAGCCCGGGGCAATGCAATTGGCCGTTACATTCTTCCTCGCAAGCTCCCGTGCCACTGTCTTGGTCATACCGATAAGGCCCGCCTTGCTGGCGGCGTAGTTGGCTTGGCCGGCATTGCCTATTACACCCGAGACCGAGCTTAGACAGATTATACGGCCGAACTTGTTTCGAACCATGGATCTTGCTGCCACCCGTGTCGCAACAAACGCGGCACGAAGGTTGACGTCAATGACCTTGTCAAAATCCTCATCGCTCATCTGCAATATCAACCTGTCGCGGGTAATGCCCGCGTTGTTTACCAGGATGCCTATTCCTCCGTATTCAGAAGCCAGCGACCCGAGTATCTCCGTCAGCTTGGCTGTATCTGTGATATCCACACACCGGGTCTCACAGCTAAAGCCGGTTTCCTTTACAATATTCTCAAGCTCGCCAAGCTGCTCGGAGTTTATGTCCAGTCCGACGACTGCGCGTCCCTGTTTTAGCAGTTCAAGAACGACTGCCCGGCCTATCCCTCTTGCCGCGCCTGTTACAACTGCCAGCCTCTTTTCCGACATCTTACTATATCTCCAACTGTTTAGTATCCCATGTCCCTGTGCACGTCTCCGTTCTTCACGCCGTCCCCGTTATCTCTTGCAGGCTGCTCAGGCTGCTTATATTCTCAACTTTTATCTTCCTGTTGATTCTTCGCATAAGTCCTGTAAGAACTCTTCCCGGCCCAATCTCATAAAATCTTTCAACGCCGTCGGCTATGAGTTGTTCCATACATTTTTGCCAAAGAATGGGACAAGTCAATTGCTTTATCAGGCCTTCTCTGATTTTTTCAGCGGACCGGTAATATTCTGCGTCAATATTGGCAATAACCTTGACATCAGACGGCTCTGATACCCTGTTTTTTTCTAATGCCTCTTTAAGCGTATCTGCCGCACTGGACATCATTTCCGTGTGAAAAGCCCCCGCCACTTCCAGTCTTACCGCTTTTATAGCGCCATGCTCCCCGGCCAGTTCCTCTGCCCGTTCGCAGGCCGCTTTGCTGCCGCTTATAACTATCTGCCCCGGACAGTTGAAGTTAACAGCCGCCAAAAGTTCACCCTGGCTGGCTTCAGAACAGAGATTGCCAACCTTTTCCTCATCAAGGCCGATGAGGCTGACCATCGCTCCATCTGTGGCCTTAGCAGCCGCCTGCATCGCCTCGCCACGCTTCTGAACGAGAATAAGCGCATCCTCAAAGCTAATCACACCCGCCGCATAAAGGGCCGTGTATTCACCTAAACTCAGCCCCGCTGTTACATCCGGCTGGATATCTTTCGCTGCAGGATGCGTTTTAAAGACCTCCAGTATGGCGGCGGAAGTTGCAAAAATCGCAGGTTGCGAAATCGTCGTTGTGTTTAATCGTTCCGCGGGTCCTTCGAAACAGACTCCGCTCAAATCCAATCCAACTATATCATTTGCCTTGTTAAAAATCTCTGCCGCCGCGCGAAATGATTGAGCAATCTCCTTGCCCATCCCCACAACCTGAGCGCCCTGTCCCGGAAATAAAAAAGCCGTCTTCATAGTCTGTATTTAGTATCTTGCTATTTCTTTCCTGTTTCTGCTAACCTGCAAACGCTCCCTCCGGTCAAAACTCAATTACATTTGCCCCCCAGGTCAATCCTGCTCCGAAAGCGACGAAAATAATAATATCACCTCGCTTGATTTTGCCTGCTCTGGTGCACTCGTCGAAAGCAATAGGTACCGACGCCGCCGATGTATTGCCGTATTCGGCGATATTTAAAAACACTTTGTCATTGGGCAAATTTAGGCGTTTCGCTGCGGACTCAATAATCCTCGCATTCATCTGGTGCGAGAAGACCATCCCGATATCATCAATGGTTAGTCCACACTGCTCCATGCACTCGGTGACAGCTTCAACTATTCGCCGAACCGCCTGCTGGTAAACTTCCCTGCCCTTGATTTCCATGTATATTTTTTTCGGGTCGTCCAGCTCCTTGTCCGGCGGATGAAGAGACCCGTATGCTTGGCAATTCAACGCCTCCCAGCGGTCCCCGTCGGATGACATTGTGCTGTATATGATGCCCTTGCGCCCCTCTTCAGCTCGCTCAAGGACCACAGCCCCCGCGCCGTCCCCAAAGAGGATGCAGCTCATTCGGTCGCTCCAGTTGGTAATCTTGGTCAATGTCTCAGCCCCTATCACGAGAGCGTTTCTGAGTCGCCCGCCCTCTATGAACTGCTGCACAATCGACACACCATAAACAAATCCGCTGCAGGCGGCAGCCAAATCAAACACCCACGCTTTCTTTGCCCGCAGGTTCCGCTGCACAAACGACGCCGTCGAAGGAAAAACCATCTCCGGCGTGATAGTGGCCACAATAATAAGTTCAACTTCCCTTGCGTCCAGGTTTGCCTCCGCCAGGGCCCGCTTGGCCGCCTCCGTGGCCAAATATGCCGTCGTCTCGCTGTCGGTGGTAATGTGCCGCATCTTGATGCCCGTCCGCGTCGTAATCCATTCATCCGTGGTGTCCACCATCTTTGCCAAGTCGTCATTGGTTAATGTCTTGGCGGGTGCAAATGAACCATGACCGGTTATCACCGCGCGGTAGTCGGCGACCCGTTCCTTAACTTCCTTGTTCATCAGTTATCCTTACAGAAGTCCTTGCCAGATATTCGATGATTTTATCGTTTATTTTTCTTATGTGGTATTCTTTGCTGGTCAGGATTGCGTTCTTTATAGTCCTGCTTTTACTTGCCCCGTGACATATAAGGGCCGTGCCGTTGACCCCCAACAGCGGTGCTCCGCCGTATTCGTTATAGTCATACTTCTTATAGATTCTTTTTATCACGGGCTTGAACTTCATCGCAAGCCGAAGCCTCTCCTGGCCAAGTTCGTGTTGGATTGCCTTGAACAGGCCGTCAACCACACTTTCGGTCAATTTCAAAATCACATTACCGACAAAGCCGTCGCAAATCACAACGTCACAAACACCCCTGAAAATGTCTCTGCCCTCGATATTGCCGATGAAATTCATCTCCGGGTCTGACCGCATCAGCTCACGCGTTTTCTTGACTATCTCGTTGCCCTTCGCGTCCTCCTGACCAATACTCATAAGTCCAATCCGTGGATTCTCTATACCCAGGACATGTTTGGAATATATAGCGGACATCACAGCGTATTGATAAAGGTTTATAGGCTTGCACGCGATATTTGCCCCCACGTCACATACTGTTACAGGTCCCTTGAACGTTGGAAACACCACCGCTATCCCCGGCCGGTTAACTCTCAGCAGATTTCGCATCCGCATTTGAAAGGCTGCGATACACGCCCCGGTATTACCTGCCGAGATTACAGCGTCGGCCTGGTTCGTCTTTGCCATCTTCGCTATAACATTTATGGAGCTTCTGCGTTTGTTCCGAAGACTTTCTATCGGAGGTTCATCCATATCAATAACCTCAGGTGCGTCCACCACGCTGATGATACCTTCACGGGAGCTCAGCGAGGGAAGTTGCGGCTCAATCGTCTCCTTCGGACCAACAAGTATCAGCTCATCATCTTTGTCCAGCAGCTTAATTGATTCCAAAACACCTGATATAATTTCATCCGGTGCGTTGTCACCGCCCATTGCGTCAATCGCGATTCGCATCTTTTAGCTGCTCTCCTCCTTGCCGAGCTTCAACGTAATCTTCGGATTGACGTAGCCGCAATTCGTGCAGGCAGAGTGCGGCAGCTTCGCCTGGTCACATTTCGGACAGACTGAATAGTTTGTAGCCCGTAGCCGATGATGGCTTCGCCGGGTGCGCGTCCTGCTTTTGCTCGTTTTTTTCTTGGGTAACATTACCGACTGCTCCAGAATTTTTCAGCTTTTGGCGTATGCTGTTTAGCCGTTTTCGCTGACTGACGAATACTAACGGCCAAATACTAAGAAACGCCTTAATAATTAACCAAGGCCCGTTTGTCAAGTCAAATTTGGCCCGACACAGCCGCCACCCGCTTTATCACGCTAAAATTGGGCCAAACTGACGGCTCGAACGTCGCGCTGGCTGCAGACCCTGCCCTTTTTGCTGTTAGCCAAAAACTAAATTTAACTTTATCGTTGAAATTCGTATCGAAATATTGTAGAAAGGCTAAATAATTTTTTATACGCCTTTAACGCATTGCACCGACCGATAGAATAGCTGCCTGGCGAACTATTTGCAAGGTTAAGCTCATTTGGCTATGGCACGGAATCGCAAAAGAAAGGCCCTGTACGAGGTAGTCGGCAAAGCTTGGTCTAAGTCAAGTCAGGACAAGACCTTAGAGCAGCCCAGGCCGGCGCCGACTGCTAAGGATGAGCCCATTAAACCACAGGCGGCCAAGCTCTCTGAAAAAATGGCCTTGTGGCCCAGGAGGCCCAGAATCTTCCAGCTTAGTGCTGGCAGGATTGAAATATCAATACCCTATGGGGTCGCTGTGGCACTGCTTCTCGGCGTTATTCTGCTGATTTTGGTGGTCTATCGCGTCGGCCAGCTTAGCTCTCCGGCCGACAGGAAACTCGCAGACGCAGAGCCGGAAATCCCGCCTGCCGTCCAGCCGGTAATACCGGCCGCGACTGAACTCGCACAGCCGCCTGATACTGCCGCGGAGAAAGTTGCTGTTGCTCTTGCCGAAAGAATCGGACAGCCCGAGCAAAAAGGCGATAACCGAATCGTCATACAGACTTATCAGCTCAGGCCTCACTTGCAGCCCGTAAAACAGTATTTTGCCCGGTTCGGCATAGAAACCGAGATAAAAAAAGTCGGCGACTGGTATTACCTGCTCACACTAAATAAATACGAAAATCCCGAAAGGCCGGGAACTGATGGATACGACGCCAAGCAGAGAATTATCGAGCTGGGTGCCGCATACAGGGCCCCGCTCGGATACGAGACCTTCGGTGATAAGCCGTTTCACGATGCCTACGGCAAGAGGTTTGAAGAATAAGTTTTTAGGAGAAATCTTGAATGTCTATTGACCCTTCACTGAAAATAAAGGGTGCCTTGAGAAGACACCGTAATGTCCTAAAACGCGCTGAGCGCATCGAGAAGCTCACAGAAGAAGAGCGATGGACCGAGGATGATTCTGTCTTTGCACTCCCGAAGGTTGCCCATCGCAAGGTCCACGCCGGCCGAAAGGAAAAAGAAGCTGAGACTAAGGAAGGGCTCCCCGAGGGCGTCGAAACACCCCAGGCCGAAGAAACACAAACCGAACCAAAATAACCCCTTGCTCGCCCCGTATCCCTGTGGTACGGGGTCATTCCGTGCCCGATACGGAATCTCAAAACCCTTTAACCCCTGCCGTCAACGGCGTTAGGATTTAGCCCCCACCCCGCGAGGTGGGGGTCATCCTGATTTTACCCTATAACCGCTGGCCCCGCCAGTGGTCGTATTTAGCCCCACGTTTACAGACTGTGTCGCAATGGTGTTTGAGTTTGTATC
>CAZENQ010000051.1:0-20712 GCA_964513655.1 uncultured Pirellulales bacterium
ATTATCCCAACCCGCGCGATCGTTACGAATTTCCTTCTCGTAGCGAAGCGAAGATCCTTGAAGCGTAGCGCAGACCCCAGACTCCGATCTGGGGCCCACTCTGCTTTTTGTCATTCCTGCGGAAGCAGGAATCCACTTTTGAACATTTGAATGTCACATCTCTCCAAGCGCTAGAGCCTATGATAAAAAATTTCAACAATCCCCATTTTCTCTTTCCACCCCCCGCACCTTTGATTGACACAACTACCCTCCAAAAACCTGCGTTTTTGATTGATTTTCACCCCCAAAATCTTACCCAACGTAACGCCGAGCGCATGCTAAGGGCGAATCCTCAATTAGCCCTGCCAATTGAAACATAAGAAATGCTTAACCGCGGGAAAAATCCGAAGTGATATAAACCACCGCCCCCACACACCTTACGCGACTCTGACCCGGCCCCTACAAAACCGGCGACCTAATCGAGGTTCATCGTCATAAGAAACTCTGCATTGCTCCGGCATTTCATAAGCCTGTTTTTAAGTAGCTCGATCGCCTCAATTGGCATCAGTTCGCTAAGCACCCGTCGCAGCCGATATACAAGCTGAAGTTCCTTTGCGTCAAGCAGCAATTCTTCCCTTCTGGTACCGCTTCGGCTGATGTCTATAGCAGGCCAGGTCCTTCTGTCGACCAGCCGCCTGTCAAGGTGCAGCTCCATATTACCGGTCGCCTTAAACTCCTCGAAAATCACCTCGTCCATTTTTGAGCCGGTGTCAATCAATGCAGTTGCGAAGATAGTCAGTGAGCCGCCGTGTTCGACATTTCTTGCTGCCCCGAAAAATTTCTTTGGATTCTGCATTGCCCCGGAATCGACGCCACCCGTCAGGATTTTACCCGAGTGCGGCTGCTCGGTATTGTAGGCGCGTGCAAGACGCGTTATCGAGTCCAAGAGAATAACAACATCTTCACCGTACTCGACCAGCCGTCTCGCCTTTTCTATCACGACCTCGGCTACTTGGCAGTGACGGGCCGCAGGCTCGTCGAAGGTCGAGCTTATCACCTCAACGTCATCGGCGGTTTTTCTCTCCATTTCTGTAACTTCTTCTGGCCGCTCATCAATAAGAAGCACTATCAGTCTCACCTCAGGATAATTTGTGCTGATGGCATTGGCTATCTTTTGTAGCAGAATTGTCTTGCCCGTTCGCGGCGGAGCGACGATAAGACCGCGCTGGCCTTTGCCCACCGGTGTTATCAAGTCAATTATGCGCATATTTAATTCCTCTGGTGCCGTCTCCAATATGAGGCGCTCCTCCGGATGTAGCGGTGTCAGGTCACTGAATACCACCTTTTCCGCGAGCATATCCGGGTCTTCATGGTTAATGGCTTCGACACGCAGAAGGGCGAAGTACTTTTCTGAATCTTTCGGCGGCCTGATTTGCCCTGACACAAGGTTTCCGGTCCGCAGACCGAAGCGCCTGATTTGGGAAGGTGAGACATAAATATCATCCGGTGACGACAGGTAGTTATAATCCGGATTCCGCAAGAATCCATAACCGTCCGGCAGCACTTCAAGAACGCCTTCGCCGTACATCAAACCGTTTTGGCGGATACGCTCCTTGAGAATCCTGAAGATTAAATCCTGCTTCTTAAGGGCGCTGTATTCCTGGATGTTGTCTTTCTTGGCCATGTCGTGCAACTCTGCTACGCTGAGCTTCTGCAAATCCTTTAAATACAGGTTGCCTTTTTTAATCCGCTCGTACTTGGCATGTGTGGATTCTTCTTCGGCCTTTTTGGCTTTCCGGGCTTCTTCCTCGGCAACGGCCGTGGCCGTCCCGGACTCCTGCTGTTCTGAATCCTCGCCACTTGCCTGTCCGGGTGGGGTTTGCCCCTCAGCTGGGGTCTTCTTTTTCTTCTTTTTGCGCTTTTTTGCGGATTTAGCCATAATTACTCCTTTTGCGTCTTGTGAGACTTCTGTGATTTACCTGAAAAACCTTCCCGTAGGAATTCAATAGGATTTGAATTTTGAACAGAATTAAAGTTAATATATCAAAATGCGTATTACTCTGCAAGCGTTTTTTTATGGGAAACCCCGCTTACCCATTATCCGTAATATATGAGAAAGCCTTGGCAACTTGCTCAGCCAAGGCCGAGAAGCCAGAATTGTTGTCAATGATATTGTCGGCGAGGGCAACCTTTTTGTCCAGAGAAATCTGAAAATTTTCTCGAATTTTATGCTGATTTTCGTCAAGTACCCCGATTTTTTTGGCCCTTTCCACCCTTAATTGCGGTTCACAGTCCACGAAAATCAGCTTGTTGCACCGCTTAGACCACCCGACTTCCACCAGAAGCGGCATATCCAGAACAATGGCCTTGACCTGATTTTGACCATTATATTGCTTTATAAGCTCCTCAGCCCGCTGGAGGACGGGAGGATGGATGATCTTGTTAAGTGCTGATAGCTTCTCGGCGTCGGCAAAAGCAATATCAGCTAATTTCCCGTGGTCAATTTTCCCCGCCGAGTCCAGGATGACTTGGCCGAAAGAGGTGACTACTCGTTCTCGTAAACTAGGCTCATCGAGAAGTTCATGGGCTATTTTATCGGCATCGATTATTGCGCAGCCTAATTTACCAAACTCAGCGGCAACGGTGCTTTTGCCCGAGCCCAGACCACCCAAAATTCCTATTATTGGTTTTCTCTTGGGGTCGTCCACAGCTATGCAGTTTAATAATCAACGTGAGGCTGGTCAAGGAAATAACTGTCTTGCACCGGGAGGACCCAAACGCGTTTATCGCCCGACACTAAGATCCGTAAAAAGTCAGGAACTGAATCTTTGCGTGATTGCAGAATTGGGACTGCTTTGCTTGGCGTTTATACCTTGGTGGTAACGCTGTCGGCGTGCCGTTTGCGCTGGGCATTTTGCAAACTGCCCAATAGGTAGTTTTTTACAACTATGTCCCAGCTCATGTCTTTTGCCAGCGAATAGCCGGTTTGAATCATACTTTCCGTTTCGGATTCGCTTTTGGGCAACCGGGAGCATATCTGCATCGCGACCTTCCGGCTGACAGCCTCTTCTATATGGTCGCGCACAGGCTGATCAATCTGCAGCAAATCCTCAATATCACCGTAGTCCCTGCTTTCCAGGTCGGTGTAGTCGGCGACAATAACGTTCGTGACATTTCCTCCGTTCGTTGCGTCCCGCAGAAAACCACCACAACCGCACACACTGCTGAACACGCATATCCCACCGAAGGTCAGCGATTCGAGCTGGGCGATGCCGAACGGCTCATAAATGCTTTGACCGAATTCAACATCGCTTCCTCTACGGATATCCACAAACTCCATATCCTTCGGCATCCTTTTGCCGCACTTGTTCGGTTCGAACCCGAACTGGTTGATAAAAATAATTTTTATGTTGCGGCTTCTCGCATTAAATTCCTGCACCGCAGTGTAAAAATTTGCCTCACCTCCGGAAAGGTCGGGCAGCCCCTCACGGTGGGCGACCGGCCAGTTGTAAGCGGCCTCCATATTATATATGTCGTGGCTGTGCCTTTGTGATGCCTCTGTCGAAAGTACAAAAAATACCGCGGTTTTGCCTTGAGTCCTAAACTCTTCTTCTACCTTGTAAAGCACGCGCAAATCGCGCCACAGCCCTTTGCTCTGCACTAATCTAGTTACGTGTGTAAATACGAAGTCCGGTTTATAGCCTAACAGTTTTTCACAATACAGCTGCAGTTTCTCTTTGGACCGCAACTTCTCCGCAAGGCTTATCTGATAGGCCGGTACGCCGTTGTAAACTATGTCGATATCAACGACTTCAAATTCTGGTGCCAGGAACCGCAACTCTTCAACTACATAATCCCCCACCGCACATATGGAGTCACAATACCGTGAAGCTTCTACAAGGGCGTGTTTAAAGTACGAGTACTGCTCTCCGAACACCTCGTTGACGTAGAGTCTATTTTCGTGGGCCCGCTTGATGACATTATAAAACATTGTGTCGTGGCCGCGGTGTTTTTCTACGATGCGGCGCATTGTCGCTACTTCGTGAGCATAAAAGACGGTCTTAAAATCAGAGGTCGGCTCGAGAATGGCCGCAAGTGCTGTTGGCATTCCCATGAATTCGTGAGAAATTATCGTTGTCGAACCCTTGACCGTACAGATTGCCTTTAGCGCCGCAATTGCTGCAGGTGCGAGTCTTACATATTGCTCATATTCCCATAGATTTTCATACAAATCACTGCGAATGCCAAACTCTTCAAACAGACGTCTCTTGAATTCGTTAATGGCTACCTTATCTGTATGTGTCACATCTATAAGCAGTACCTCAGGCGAGCTTTTTATACCTGATTGCTTATCAACGAATGTGCGTCTGCCATAAACGATGCCCACGTTGTATGAATCCTCGATTTTTCGGAATGCCGGGGCGTACCCTGTATTCACAAATCCGTCCACGGATGAATAAAGAACCTCGCTGTTGTCACCAAGCCGCTCTGATGCAGGGCCGTCGGTGGTAAACAGTGGGCCGATAAGAATCGAGCGATCAACAGCCTCAAGATAAGAATTACAGGTGAAAAAACCTTGAAGGACGGCACCTATGCCGCCGATTTTCCCCACCGCTTCATGTGTAACATGTGCTACGGTTCTTTCGTTGGCCATGATAAATTTCCTTCCAACCAAGTTGCAGTACGAAACTCCACCAAGTTGTTTTTATAACTTCCATATAAAATATAAGAAATAATCTTGTTTTGGGCCAAATTGGAGGGCCTTGCCCGGCCTGTTAATCTTTATAGACCGGAAAAATCGCCGTAGATTTGCAAATTGGGGGTATTTTTTGAGACCTTCGAGCCAGCCTTGAAAATATTTCCTGCGCTGAGTCAGCTTATTTTGTTGCGCAACGTTCTTATCAGGCCCGAAAGCACTTGCGGGGGGATATCGGCCAACTCCGGTTCGGGTATTTCGCTAAGTGCTATTTTGTCAAGAACCTCTAAGGCTCTGTTGCCGTAGGGTACAATTGCATTTGAAAGTCTCTCGGCCTGATCCAGGTCGCCATCGGCCATTTGCCGTAGATAAAGGATTATTTCTTTTGTCAATTCTTTATCACTTGCATCAGATGCTAATGGGGCAATTTCAGCCTCAGCTGAGTCTTCCGGGATGTCTTTTTCATTCAATATCTCTTGTTCCACTTGGTGAGTCTCGGCCAGTAGACGCCTCTGTTCTGCTAAGGCGCTTTCATCTATCGGTGCGAGCTTAAGCTCTTCATCTGAGTCCAGACCGGGAACGTATACTTTATTACGGCATGCAGGGCACTTGCCCCACTTGCCGCCGGCGCTATCAGGTGCTTCTATCTTTTTGCCGCAATGGTCACAATGAAACGCTATGGTCATTTTACTACCCCTAATCTTTAATCATTTATTAGGCTTATATTCCGCAACCACGTCCGTAGTTATCCCGCCACGGGGCCTGAAGTGCGAGGTGATTTTCATCCAGCGCGGCTTACAGGCACCGGACAAATCATCCAGGATGTCGTTTGTCAGAGCTTCGTAGAAAATGCCCTTGTTGCGGTAGCTCTGCATATAGAACTTCAGGCTCTTTAGCTCAATGCAGAGCTTGTCGGGACAATATTCGATAACTATCTCGCCGAAGTCCGGCTGGCCAGTGCGCGGACAAACGCTGGTGAATTCAGGACATCTGATTGTCACACAATAGTCCCGCTCGGGATGAGGGTTCTCGAACAATTCCAACTCAGGCTTTTTACTCATTTTGTTGGGCCTCGCAAAAGTCCCGCTGAACCAATATAATACATATCGGTTACTTTGGCAAGGCCAGGTGTAATGGTGAAAAAGAATAAAAGGGCGGTTGTTCTGTTAAGTGGAGGTCTTGATTCAGCTACGACTTTGGCCATTGCTCTCAGCAAAGGTTTCCAAGTGTTTGGTTTGACCTTCAGGTATGGTCAGCGGCACAGGCGCGAAATCGAGGCCGCGAAAAAAGTGGCCGAGTCTATGGACATAATTGAGTATCGCTGCATTGACATTGATTTAGTCGGCTTTGGCGGCTCAGCCCTGACTGATTCGGCTATCCAAGTGCCGAAGTCCAGAGCTGAATTGGGTGATCCGGACCAAATACCGCTGACCTATGTGCCCGCCCGAAACACGATATTTTTAAGTTACGCGCTTGCCTGGGCAGAAGTGCTTGGTGCATTCGATATTTTCATAGGTGCGAACACGACCGATTACAGCGGCTATCCTGACTGCCGGGCTGAGTTTATGGCTGCCTTTGAAAAAACCGCCAACCTGGCCACTGCTGCCGCCGTCAAAGGCGAAGGCCAATACCGCATCCATACCCCAATTATGAATATGACAAAAGCTCAGATTATTCTCAGGGGCGTAGAACTCGGTGTGGATTACTCCCTGACACACAGTTGCTACGACCCGGACCAATACGGCAGAAGCTGTGGCCGATGCGATGCCTGCAGATTGAGATTAAAGGGCTTTACCGAAGCGGGCCTGAAAGACCCTATTGAGTACGTAAAATGAGAATAAGCGAAATCTTTTATTCTTTACAGGGCGAGGGGTTTCTGGCTGGTGTCCCCAGCGTATTCGTGCGGTTGGCAGGATGCCCCTTACGATGCAGGTGGTGCGACACAAAGTATGGATGGGACGAAACAGCAGGGGCCCATTACAGTATTGCTACGATAATCCAAACCGTTCAGCAATGGCCCTGCAAATTCGTGGTAATGACCGGCGGTGAGCCGATGGTAAACTCAGACTTGCCTGAGCTTGCCCAAAATCTGAAAACCTCCGTCAAGCATATAACTATCGAAACTGCCGGCATTGCATTCATATCGGATATACCCTGCGACTTAATGAGCATCAGCCCGAAATTGAGTAACTCGACACCGGCCGACCCTGCCCTTGCTGCGATTCACGAGGACTCGAGATTGGATACAGCGGTCTTAGGTGAGTTGATTGATAATTATGAATATCAGCTAAAATTTATCGTGGATTCACAGGATGATTTGCCGGAGATACAGCAAACAATAGAAGAAATAGGAAATGTCGACCCAGAGAAAGTGATGTTGATGCCCCAGGCCGAGACACGAGAGGAACTCCTGGCTAAATCACCAATGATAGCTGATATGTGTAAACACACCGGCTTTGCCTTCTCGCCACGTCTGCAGATTCTACTCTGGGACGATGAAAGAGGTATGTAGTCGATTTGAATTGCCGCTTTTCTATTCCAGACTTCTCGATTGACAACTAATGGTCAATAATCAATAATTAGCTGTAAATAGCAAATATGAAGGCCCGGGTGGCGGAATAGGCAGACGCGCTAGCTTGAGGGGCTAGTCCGCTTAGGCGGGTGCTGGTTCGAATCCAGTCCCGGGCAGTGTGCTCAATTTACCATAGACTGGTTTTGGTTCGTTCGAGATAATCAATTATCAGGTTAGTCCTAATTTCTCTGCCTCGGTGTATAGGCCGTACTGTTTCATCTTTTTAAATAAGGTCGTGCGGTTTATCTGAAGGGCCTTAGCGGTCGCCTGCCTGTTCCAGTTATTTGCCTCAAGCGCCTGGCGGATAAGATTTTTTTCCGGGCCCACAAGAGCCTCCTTCAGGCCCATCGGCTTATATCCCTTTTGCTGCCGGCCCTTGTCCTGCTTGACGCAGTTTGGCAGGTCGTCTGTGCCGATGTATTTGTCTTTACTTAGCAGGACCGCCCGCTCAATTACATTCTCTAACTCTCGAACGTTGCCCGGCCAGCTGTATCGCTCCAAATATTCCAGCGTCTCATCGGTAATCCCGAGTTTTTCCTTGTTGTGCTGCGTACAGTAAACCCTCAAAAAATGCTTTGCCAGCAGCGGGATATCGCCGACCCGCTCGCACAAAGCCGGCAGGCCGATCGTTACCACATTTATCCGGTAGTACAAATCTTCACGAAACCGCCCGTCTTTTACCTCCTCGTTCAAGTCTTTATTTGTGGCAAGTAGAATTCGTGTATCGACTGTTTCTGTCTTGTTGCTGCCGACCGCCTCGAACTGCCTGTCTTCCAGAACACGCAACAGCTTTGCCTGCAGACCCGGCGAGGCGTTGGCCACCTCATCCAGAAAAATCGTGCCGCCGTCTGCCGCCAAAAACTTGCCTTCCTTGTTACTTATAGCGCCGGTAAAGGCCCCCTTGACATGCCCGAATAGTTCGCTTTCGAGCAGCGTCTCGGGCAGTGCCCCGCAACTGACCTCGACAAATGGCTTATTGCGCTGGCTCGAACGATGGTGTATTGCCCTTGCCAGCATACTTTTTCCGGTCCCCGATGGTCCCGTCATCAGTATTGTCGTTTTGCTGTCGGCGACCGCTTCTACAAGGTCAAAAATCCTTGCCATCTTGTAATCGTGGCTGATTATGTTTTCCAGACTGTATTTTTGTTTGAGTTGAAGACGCAGACTCTCATTTTCACTCATGAGCGACTGTTGTTTAATCGCCCTTTCTATCGCCAGACGCAACTCGTCGTCGACAATCGGCTTGGTAAGGTAGTCATGGGCGCCTAGCTTTATCGCCCTGACTGCACTTTCAATGCTGCCGTAGCCGGTTATCGCAATCGCCACTGTCTGTGGATGGTCTTTCCTGATGGTATCTAATAATTCGAGGCCGTCCCCGTCCGGCAGATTAACATCCGTTATAACCAGACAATAGTTCTGTTTTTGCAGTTCAGCCACTGCGCCCTTGAATGTTTCGGCGCCATTTGCCTGGAATCCTTCGAGTGATAGAAATTCACACAGTGAATCCAATATGATTCTGTCGTCATCGACAACGAGGACACTCTTTTGTTCTGTCCTGGTCATATACTCACCTACTGATTTTTATAGATTTTTAGTCACCACAGGCAGATGCACGGTGAAGATACTGCCGCCCCCGGGAGCATTTTCGGCAGTTATTCGGCCGTGGTATCTTTCAACGATGTCCCTGGATATTGCCAATCCTAATCCTGTACCTCTGCCTTTGTCTTTTGTGGTAAAGAAGGGCTCAAATATCAGCTCGCCATTCTCCGGCACAAACCCTGTCCCTGTATCGCGAAACGCCACAATGGCGGTATTATCTGCCCCTAAGCGCGTGGAAATGCTAAGCTTACCGCCATCTGGCATTGCATCCAGTGCGTTCTTTATAAGATTACAAAAGACCTGAAACAAATTGCCGCTCCGTATTTGCGGTATGCCGGGAGCATAGTCGCGTAATATCTGAACTTTCGAAGCTTCAATAATCGGGCCCATCGCCTTTATGGCGTCTTCGATAATATGCTCCACTCTTAGCGATTCGAATGGTGTGTGAGCGCCGCGGGAGAATTCCAGCAGTTCGCTTACTATTTGAACCATTCTCATAAGCCCCTGTCGGCACTGTGTCAGGTACTCTTTGGGTTTTTCCAGGTTCTCCCCCTCGATAATTCTTATCGCAAGATTGATGTACCGCAGTATACCGTCCATAGGGTTATTTAGCTCATGGGCTACCTTCGAGGCAAGTTTACCAACTGCGGCGAGCCTTTCCGTATTGGCTAACTGTTCTTCCATATACACTTTTTCGGTCATATCTTCGATAATGACGGTGCCCCCAAGGTTTCCTGAGGTTTTAGTCCTCTTCAACGGTGTGCAGACAATACGCAGCAATCTTGTTTCGCTGTTCAACGTATACATTACATTGTCGAATCTGCAAGGTTTTCCTGCTGAGAGGGCTGATTTTAACTCTTCGGTCCAATTTGGGCCCGTCATGCCAGGACTGTCTGTACCCTTTGCCAGTGATTTGTCGATTCTCTCTCCCAACTCTATGAGTCTCACCGCCTGGCTGTTGGCGTCGATAATCTTCAAGTCCGGACCGAAAGTAACGACTCCTACCGGCAGCGACTCGAAAATCGATTTACCGAGCAGACCGAATTTTAACTGGTGCTCATCATGTGTTGCTGATCTGTCGTCGGCCTTGCTTGGCCTTTTTGATTGTGCCTCTCGGGAATCAACCATGGCTCAAAAAATAAAACCGGTCTCCATATTGTGAACTATGGATGTTGAAAAAAAACAACATACTTGTCCTTTGTTCGGATTAATAAACATCCCTGTTTAGCGAGAAACGTAACATTTTGTAAAATAAGCAAATAAATAGCTTTTTCAGCCTTGAGATTCAGCTGGCGACACATAAAGAGCTCTTTGAGTGTTGTTATTTCACAACATTGTAAAACTCTGCGCTATTGAGTCTGCCTCGCTGGGGTGGTCGATGTTGCTTAACCTTTTGCCTGACAGGTACTTGTAAAAGTAAAAATGGGGTATTCGTTCATTATTTGTTTTGGTACGGTTTTTGCACGATTATACGAGGTAATCGTTGAGAATAAGTGGATTCTGAGCAAGGAGGCAAATGATGAATGGGGCTGAAAAGCGAAAGTTTAAGCGGATACCGGTGACCCTTGACTTGTCGTGCTGTATAGTCGGATCGAGAGAAGAGCGACTTCATACAGGCCATACGATGAATGTAAGTCCCGGCGGCTTGTATTTTCAAACCGACGCTGGTGTATTTAAGCCGGGCAGCGTCGTAAAAATAGATTTGTCCATACCACCGACAGTAGGGCTGCTTGAGTCTGGTGGCAGGATTTCGGGCCTCGCCAGGGTCTTAAGAACTTGTAACCTCTGTGATTCTCCCAAAGATACCGATTTGCAGGCCGGTGGTTTTGGCGTAGCTCTGGAATTTTGTCAGACCCTAAAGCTTCGCACATAGCAATCACGCTTGCGGCCAGATACCTTCGAAGACCTCAACCGCCGGTCCGGTCATATAAACACAGTTATCCTCATCACACCAGTTCAGGGCCAAATCGCCCCCCGGCAGATGCGCGGTGCAAAGCCGCTCACACCGTCCGGTAAGTACACCCGCAACGCAGGCTGCACAGGCACCTGTGCCGCAGGCCATCGTAACACCGCTGCCTCGCTCCCATGTTCGCATCGTGAATTCCGCGGGTTTATTAACCCGGACAAAGTGGACGTTGGTGCGTTGCGGAAAGATGCTGTGGTTCTCAATTGCGGGGCCAAACTTTTCCAGTTCAACGGATGCAAGGTCGTCGCGAAAGAAAACTGCGTGTGGATTACCCATCGATACACACGTCATAACAAATGCGCGACTTAGAAACATCATCGGCTGCTCAATTACCTCTTTGACAGGCAGTTCGACCGGTATCTCTCTTGCAGCTAACACAGGTTGTCCCATATTTACACATACCTTGTCGACCTTGTTATGTTTGTCGATTACAAGACCTACGGTTAAAACACCGTTGCCGGTTTCAATTTTTAGTGAAGCAGGACAAGTTGGTTGCCCGGGAACGACCAATGCTCCTCCTGCTTTGGCTAATTTATGCTCATAGGTGTATTTACCTACGCAGCGAATGCCATTGCCGCACATCTCCGCTTGTGAACCGTCGGCGTTAAATATACGCATCCGCACGTCCGCTTTTTTTGACCGCTCTATCAAAATCAACCCGTCTGCGCCGATGCCCCAGTGCCGGTCGCTGACAGTCACAGCCAGCTTCACGGGGTCCTTGACCTTCTCCTTAAAGCAATTGACGTAAACGTAGTCATTGCCCAACCCATGCATCTTTGTAAATCGCATAGTATTTCTCCTTCCATAAAACCTTCGTTAGTATAGGCGGCAAAGGAGAGAGAATCAAGTCTTTATGCGATATATGGTAGGATGGCGTGGCCCTACTGGCCAAGGAGCGTTCAGACTGACCAGATAACCAGCTGCGGTATTAGATTGCGAATTCCTTTTTCCGGGTGTTCATCTGGGCCTTCAGGCGTGCAACTATGGAAGAGTGCATCTGTGAGACGCGAGATTCAGACAAATCTAGTGTTGCACCAATTTCCTTCATCGTCATCTCTTCATAATAGTAAAGGACAATAATGAGCCGTTCGGCTCGCGTTAATCCCTTGGTTAACAGATTCTTTAAGTCTCGCTTTTGCGCCTCAATTATCGGGTCTTCGCTCCTTTTGTCCTTGATTATATCTATCTCACGAATATCCTTTTCGCCCTCTCCTTCACTGTATTTTGTATTCAATGATACCAAACTGACAGCATTGGCATCGCGCTTGAGCCGCTTAAACTCCTCCATGTCCATATTCAGTTCCGCAGCGGTTTCTTTTTCCGTAGGCTTACGGCCAAGATGTGTCTCCAGTGACTGTGTGGCCCTTGTCAGCTGGTGTGCTCGGGCACGCACTAATCGCGGCACCCAGTCCATGCTACGCAGCTCGTCGAGAATGGATCCTCTTATGCGGGGCGTGCAATATGTCTCAAACTTTACACCTCTGGCAGGGTCAAATGCGTCGATCGCGTCCATCAAGCCGAAAATGCCGGCGCTCATAAGGTCGTCCAATTCAACCTTGTCAGGCAGTTTGCTGTGTAACCGCTCTGCCGCATATCTTACCAGGCATCTGTAATGTTCCATGAGAAGATTGCGGTATTGCTCGGTGCGTGTCTCGTGGAACTGCTCCCATATCTGGCCGATGTCGAGTTGTTGTTCGGTCTTCACAGGATTCCTCCGTGAAATTCTACTAAGTATTGCAGTGCCGGGCTTCAGGTCCTATAAACACTGCTGCTTTTTCGTCACCTGCATATCTGGCTGTGTTAACTACATAAGCACACATCCAATCTCCTTATCGACTGTTTAGCTGCTAACTTTAGCAGAACCAGCTAACAACTTTTCCAAATTTAAATGGTCGCGAGTTACTCGAAAACTGAAATTATTCCCTGTCTTCGCCTGAGCATCTCTGCTGCTATCCTCTGGTTGAGTGAGTTTTCCAGGAGCTTGTTTATTTGCAGCTCCAGGTACTCATCTCGACTTGTTTCAAGCAATTCTTTTGCGTACTGGTCGACTGTCGGTTTTGCCTTGAAGCTGCCGGAAGCACCGAACTTAATGTTTTCGGTATCGCAAAGCACAAGACGTTGACTTTGGGTGTGTTCAGCGACGGCATCGCTCAGTACGCCGGAAAACTCGTCCACCGCCAAATCCTCTGGAACAAAGCCGAGAGTGCGAATACTTTTTATATTCCGGACAAGGATTCTTTGGCGACTTTGCGTGAACTTGATTATCTTAACCAGTAGCTCAGTGATATTATCCGTTATTAATGATGGCAGTCTCATGTGCACTCCTTGCTATTGAGATTGGATTTCCCCTTACCTGTCATTCAAATCCCCCATGTTGTTGCGACCGTAGCTTCTGGACTGATGATACAGTCAGTGCTGCTGTTCCATGAGAAAGGGCGGCTAGGTGCCTCTCTCCAACTGATATTTCATTGGAGAATCGCTCTCCGCGGGCAGGGTTCCTGGCGGGATATAAAAACGACCGAGGGTCAAAAAGATGTCTCGTGCAAGACGAAGATCTGTTTCTCATCCCTGACTCTTTCATCTCTTCCCTGAACTCGTCAAACAGGGCAAAAGTAAAACCGTGCTTACCTTGCTTTTTACATGCTTCCGTTTTCCGAATACATCGTTAGGTCTTTGATTCCACTCTAAGCCAATCGCGGCTCTGTAAGGAGTCAACCAGTCGGTTTTTTACTTATTTCTCAAAGCCAGTTACGCCGCTGCTTCGTTAACGGCCTATCCTCTGTTTAAAATCTGTCTGATTTCCCAAAGAGTATTTGTTTTCTTAAGCTCGATAATTCTTGATAATCTTTCAAAAACTGACTCGTCGTACAATCGATGCCCACCCTCGGTCCATTGGGCCTCACGAATAAGTCCCATTACCGTATAGTTATGGATGGTTTGTCGCGAGAAGGGGCTGTGACGGACCAACTCACCAATTTGATAAAGCTTTGCAGGTATTTGCAATGTGTTGTGCTCAATTTTTCGCCGCATTGCTAAGGCTTCCGCAGGCAAACTCGCCAACAATCCAACATGAAGACGTCAAAACACCACAAAGAGAAATCCAAAAACGGCCAAAAGGATCAGCTTGCCCTCGGTCGCAGCCACTCGACTAACTGTCCTGCGAACTGACGACAAAACGCAATGAATATCCTGCTCGTATGGTTGTTTCAATCTTCGACGCCCTATTATTCCACGCTCCTGACCGTAACTCAGCTCGTCAACTTTCTTCCTACCGCAAGCAGTCATCCAGAGTCGACTGCTTAAGGTGTTTTACCTTTTGCAAAATGTAAAACACCTTTTATCGGATGTCAACTCTTTTTGAATTTTTTTTGAATTTTTTTTGTTTTTCCCGTTTTTCTGCAAGAAATCGCACATTTATTAGTAGGGACGTCCTCCTCGGACCGCCTGCGGCCAACCCGAACCTCGGAAAGGTGCGACGATTAGTGTCCTCAAGACCGTTCTTCCTTAGCGGATATCGTTACGGCCGAAATTGTCGTGTGCAGACCGCCATCCTGCAGTACAACTGGCCTTGATGTGAACATGAGGCTGACCAAGTGCCGAAGGCGTCTTCTGGAGTGGCGGCGAACACAATGAGCGTTAAGGACACCGCAGGGGCGGGCTTAAGATGAGCCGGTTTTTAGGCTGGCTGTGGGGTCAAGCAGCCCAGGGGTGCATTCTGTGGTTCCCATTACGCTTTTTGCCAAATGCCAGTGCTGAAATGTCCGATACAGGGGTAAGTGAGCCGGTTGCGCGGGCTCAAACTTTACTAATGGAGGGGAACTGTATCGGTGTTAAAGTATGAACCGAAGCAGCAAAAGTTCGAAGAATACTGATAGCCATCCCGACCGTGGTGCATCCCTGCTTGGGCAGGTAACTCCCTTGGCCCGGCAGATAAACTGTCTTGATATTGAACGCATAGCAAATGCTTGTATCGAGAATATTCCGAGTTTGGTTGCTGTAAGGTTTGCTTCGCTCTATATACTGGATGATACAAGTAACATTTTGCATTTGCAGAAGTGCAATCACCCATTTCTTATAAATAAGATAGTCTCGCTCAACCAAAATCCGCCTTCTCCTATGGTTATGGCGGTAAAAAGCAAGGAACTTATACTGGTGGGGGATATAGACACCCACAAACAGCCCGTAATCAGAAAATCACAACGCGCGTTCGCCGGGAATTATAAGACAAAAAACTGTGTGATTGTTCCACTTATTTGCCAGGATCGCGTTGTGGGCGTGCTGAACCTTGCGGATAAGATGCAGAGCAGTGACTTCGATTATGAGGATATTGCGCTAATAGAGCTGCTTGGCCAGTTGGTTGGCGGGTCGATCGGCAATGTTAAGCTATTTGAGAAGATTGAGCGACAGGCCATGACCGACGGGTTGACGGGGCTTGCAAACCATAGGAGATTTTACGAGATTTTAGAAAGAGAGCTTTGGCGGTCTCGGCGATATGGGGGGCAAATCTCTGTGATTATGATTGATATAGATAATCTGAAGATGATAAACGATGCGCACGGGCACCGTGCGGGCGATAGGGTTATCAAGGAAATCAGCAAAAAAATAAGGTTATCTATCCGGCAGGTTGACACAGCGGCGCGTTACGGGGGAGATGAATTCGCGATTATTCTGCCGAGAACCTCACTATCGGATGCTCTTGTCGCTGCTGAGCGGATGGTTGAAAGCGTGGCCCATTCGCCAATAACGTGGAAAAAGGAACAAATGAGCCTATCTATTAGTGTTGGGCTTGGTGAATATGACGCAGATATCAGTCCGGAGGAGATAACGAGCCGTTCCGACCGGGCGTTGTATATGGCGAAGCAGGCGGGTAAGAATACGGTACGGATATTCGAGCCTGCTAAAGGTTACCGGCCGTAGTTGTCATAAGGTCTTGGGGGAGTTGAGTTTACAAAAGTTTTTTTGTGGGCGTTCGGGGTTGGTTTCGGTTGTGTGAGGGTGGGTCGGGTCACTTTGGGTCGGTCCGGTAGGTAGGCATTTCTGTCGTTTAGATTACCCAAGTTAACGTAAAATGTTAAGCTGGCTAAGATTTTTTGGGGGAAAATGGGGGTGGGGAGTTTGATAGGTTTGGGGTCACCCTTGATAGTGAGCTAAAAACGAGGGTTGGGAGTCTTGAAACGTTCGACAAAGTGTGAAAAATTACAAAAAAATAGGAAAAACATATAAAAAGTGGTGGAATTGCGCTCGAATAAGTGTTTGAAAGTGTTTCAAAGTGTGAAAATTTAGGAAAATTTTAGCGTTAAAATGGGGTGTTTGGAGGGGCAAAGGAGTGGCGGAGTTGGGGCCGGGGCGCGATATACACTATTTAAACTAGTGTATATCTTGGAGGAAAGTGTCGCATATTGACAAAAAACTTGTCACTTTGCGACAAATTTTGAGGGGAGTTTTGAGCGGCCCTCTTGGGGATCTGGTGGGAGCTTAAAAGTTAAAGTGGAAAGTGTAAAGCCACAGTGGAAAAGTTAAAATTGGGGGTTTTTTTGACATCTGTGGTCAGGAAGATATACTGATGCAGTTAGCAGGAGGTATTGAGAAAGGGCGTAGCAGCGAGTCTATCGCGAACCGGGCGTTTTTGAAGTATTCTCGTTATGAGAACCAGAGTACCTATATCAATTTTCCTTGCCGCTATTGGCTTGTTGGCAAGCCCAGATTTGTTTGCACGGGTAAAGATAGAGGCCGGCAAAGGAAATTTTGTATTCGTAGACGAGAAGGGAGACAAAAGCAAGCCTATCAGGGTATATTATTACGCACCCACTAAACTCGCTACCAACTCAAGGGTGGTGTTTGTCTTACATGGGATGGGGCGAAACGGAGAGGTGTACCGAGATGGATGGGCAAAACATGCCGACAAGTATAACTTTCTTGTGCTTTGCCCGGAGTTCCCAGAAAGAGATTGGCCGGGTTTTTGGGGTTATTATTTCGGCAATGTGTACAACAAGAAATGGGAACTTATAGAGAAAAGCAAGTGGGGGTATTCTGTAATTGAGCACCTGTTTGATTATGTCAAAGAATGCAGAAAAATGCGGGTTGAAAACTATTGTATTTTTGGACACTCTGCCGGCGCCGAATTCGTACACAGAATGGTTATATTCTTTCCGGAAGCCAGGATTTCCTTGGCAATAGCGGCGAACGCGGGGAGGTACACAATGCCTGATTTCGATGTTCCTCTGTGGTCAGGTATTAAACATACAATTGTAACCAAAAAAAGCTTAAAGGCAGCTTTTGAAAAGAACCTGATAATCATGCTGGGCAAGAAAGATACCATTCCAAGGGATGAAACCGAATTAGAAAGAAAACAGGGCAGACACAGACTGGAAAAGGGACTTAACTTTCTAGAATTTTCTAAGGCTCAGGCCGAATCAATGCAAGCAGAATTTAATTGGCGGACCCGAATTATTGCCGGTGCAGGCCACAATAGCCGAAGGCTGTCAGAGGTTGGAAGCAGGTTGATCTCAAAGTCAAAAAAGAATCCTCGGGGCAAGAAAACCTGATATTTTAATGAGGGGATTCTAAACGTTGAGTGGGCGGGATAGGAAAATCAAAGATTAAAATGCAAAGAGCAAAGATACAGAGCAAAAATTAAAAGTGATTGACGGGAGGGGGAGATTGGGGTAATTTATTGGGGAGAAAAATTATGGCAGCAGAGGTTCCTTCGGCAGGCTCAGGACAGACGGGCAACTGGGGCAGTAATCAACGAGCTGCGATTTTGTGGTAGCTGGTGAATAGTATTTGTAAGATCGATTTATGATGATTGATTAAAGACAAACAGGAGGCACAAGACAATGGCAGACCTCGATATTATAAAACAGATAGAAGAAATTTTAAATGTGAAGATAGGGGAATTAGATGAAATTCCTTTATTTGATGTCAACGGCTACACCTTAAACCAGGACGGGCAGGTGACAGGTTTGCGTTTATTTAATTGTGAAATAAGAAATCTGAATCGCATTATTTCCCCGTTAAAAGAGTTAAAGAATTTAACGCATCTTCATTTAGAACGCAATGAAATCAGCGATATTTCGCCGCTGAAAGATTTAACGAACTTAACGACATTACATTTAAATTATAATCACATCCGCAATATTTTACCATTAAAACATTTAAAACACATTCAAGAACTTAATTTATATTCAAATGAAATAAATGATATTTCCCCGTTGAAAGAATTAATTCAAATAAGAAAGCTTGATTTATCGCATAATCGGATAAGTGATATTAGATATTTAAGAAAATTGAGTAATATCGATGATTTAAGTTTCATGGGCAATCAAATTAATGATATCTCATCTTTAAAAAATTTAAGACGAATTCGTGACCTTTCTTTTTGGGGTAATCAAGTCAACAATATTGATGCGCTAAAGGAGATGAAAGGTTTAAGGCATTTATATATTGGTGATAATCCGATAAAAAAACTTCCTATATGGATTACTGATTTTGATATGAACATATGTTGGATAAATTCGGGTACCACTGGCGATGGCAATATCTGTTTTTACGACAATCCAATTGAAACGCCACCGATTGAAATTGTAAAAGAAGGAAAAGAAGCAGTTAAGATTTACTTTGAGCAGTTAGAAAAACAGGGCAAAGACAATATTTATGAAGCAAAATTGATGCTTGTGGGCGAGCCAGGCTCGGGTAAAACCACATTAATGAACTTATTATTCGATAGAGATTTTCGAGTTCCTAATAAAGAACAAAAAGCAACACTCGGTATCGAGGTTCGTCAAAATTGGGGATTCAGTATTGATGATAAAAAGGATTTCAAGGCCCATATCTGGGATTTTGGTGGGCAACAAATCCAATACATGCTGCACCAGTTTTTCCTGACTTCAAATTGTCTTTATGTTTTAATGGCGGAAAAACGCAGGGAGCTTGCCAATTTCGATTACTGGCTGAATATCATTAATACCCTCGGGAAAAACAGCCCTGTTGTCACGTTGTTCAATGAAATCAATATCGACTCTATTGCCTCGTTCATTTATGATGAAAAGAAATATAGAAACTTGTTTCCCAAACTAAGCCCGCAAAGACTGGATGTTAACCTTGCGGAAATCAAGGATGGCAGGTTTGATGTTCTTTTAAAGACAATAAAGAATAAGCTTGGCAAGCTTGAACACATAGGAAAAGAAGTTCCAGCACGGTGGGTAGACATCCGCAAGGAATTGGAAAATAAAAGAAAGAAAAAACATATCCTTATTAATGAGTATTTTGAAATTTGTAAAAAGTTCGAGATTAAAAAAGAAGCAGACCAGATGTTGATATTACGTTATTTTCATCTTCTGGGTATAGTCCTGCATTTCTGCGAAGACGAAAACCTTTGCGACACTTTGTTTTTAGACCCTAACTGGACTGTTGATGCGGTCTATTCTGTCCTTGCGAACAAAGAGATAGAACAATGTGATGGCTTTATCAAAAAATCTGATATTGACAAAATCTGGAGTGAAAAAAAGTATGATTTTGAAGAGAGAGCCAAGCTGCTGCAGTTGATGTTAAAGGACAATTTTGAGCTTTGTTATAAACTGCCAGGAACTAAGGATAAGTATATCGTTCCTTTGTTGTTATCTCCCAAAAAACCAGAATATGACTGGGATAACAAAGACAATTTACACTTTAGATTTCAGTATCCCTTTATGCCCAAAGGCATCGTCAGCCGCCTGATCGTAAGGAGGCACAAATATATCGATGGAAGCAATGTATGGAAGGAGGGCGTTGTATTCAAAAAAAACGGAGCAGCAGCACAGGTCATCGAACAGGAAACAACGAGAGAGGGATTAAAGATAATCGAAATTCGCCTGCGCGGAACACCGAACAGCCGTAAGGATTTGTTAACACTGATTCGTGAGGAAATAAAGCAAATCCAAAACAGTTCGTTTCCAAATCTTCCTTATGTCGAAATGGTACCCTGCTATTGCAGGGAATGTGCAAAAGCAGAAACACCGTTTTTTTTCGATTACGGCGATATCGAAACTTATTTACTGAAAGGAAAAACAGAGATTGACTGCCGTAGGAGCGCGGAGGGGGTTGCAATAGCAGGATTAGTTGGCAGCGTATTTAATATTAAAGAAATAGAAGAGAGGTATAAAAGAACGATGGAAGAAAATAGAATTAATATTAATTTAAGTGATTTCGGTAAGGCAAGTATAGAATCAGATATTCAAGCAAAATTGACTTCCACGCAACAACAAACAGTTACTGTACATCAGGAAGTGAAAAATGTACAGGGCTTGTTGAAGAATCTTAAAGAAGATATTCTTGGTGAAGTTGAAATAGAAGTCGAAGACGAAAAAGAGAAGAAGCGGATAGAAAATGAATTACAGAAAGCAGAGAATGCTTTTAGCGAGCTGGAGAAAGCGGCTTCAGATGGTAAAAAAGAAATTGATGAAGGGACAAAAAGCCGAATAGAAGAATTTATTGAAAGTCTTAAGGATGAAAACTCCCGAATCAACAAAGCACTCAAACTCGTTTCAAACGGAGCAGAGAAAGTCCAAAGACTTGGTCGAGTATACAATAAATTCGCCCCCTATTTTGCATTACCTTCGATACCACCGATACTTCTTGGGAAAGCCGAGTAGGGTTTGGGGGCATAATTAGGAGTTAGGGGAGAGGTCGAACATGGAACGTTGAACGTTGAAGGGTGAAGCGGGAGAGAGCGTCGGGTGCATGTTTTTGTTAGCGAGAGTATTTGTACTATAATTTTCTTAACCTTATGTCTTTATATAATATTTCATATGGCCCGCCGGAATGGGCCTGCAGACAAATATGTCCAGTTGGCGGAACCCACTCTTGCCTTTCTAAATATTTTGCTGTTGAAACTCCATTGACAAAGATTTCGATCTCAGGTCC
>CAZENQ010000052.1:0-20629 GCA_964513655.1 uncultured Pirellulales bacterium
ACCGCGTCAGGATAACATTATTAGGCAATATCGAATTTCCGGATGAGGCTGAGATGGTTTTGCAAAAAGGTGGAGAGGGCATAGGCTTATACCGTACGGAGTTCTTGTATCTCAACCGTGAGAGCGAACCTACAGAACAGGAGCATTACCAGGCCTATGCTGAGACAGTAGGCGTTTTCAAACGTCGGCCTGTAACAATAAGGACTTTGGACCTCGGTGCGGATAAATATACTCAAAGCAAGCGTTTTGTACCTGAGCCGAATCCGTTTTTGGGGCTGAGGTCAATCAGATTTTGCCTCCAGAATCTTACGATGTTCAAAACCCAGCTGCACGCAATTTTGCGTGCGTCGGTTCTCGGCCAGGTTAAGATAATGTTTCCATTGATTAGCAATCTGCAGGAAATGAAGCAGGCCAGGATGCTTTTGCGCGATGTTATGGAGGACCTTGAGGAGGAATCTATAAAGTACAATAAGGACATTGAGGTGGGCATTATGGTTGAGACGCCGTCGGCGGCTTTGACGGCATCTACACTGGCAAGAGATGCTGATTTTCTCAGTATTGGAACAAACGACCTTATTCAGTATACTCTTGCTGTTGACAGGGGAAACGAGTTGGTTTCTACTTTATACTCGGCCGTAGACCCTGCTGTATTGCGCCTTATCAGGACTGTTATCCAGGATGCGTACAAAGCACAGATAGACGTTAGCGTTTGCGGGGAGATGGCTTCGGAGCCGGAGTACATTATGTTACTGCTGGGCCTCGGCATCAGAACAATGTCACTGGCTCCACCGATGATACCGGAGATAAAGCAGATTATTCGCTCTGTTACGATAGAGGATTGCAACAACCTGGCCAGAACAGTACTTGGTATGAACTCTGAAAGGCAGATTTCAAACTATCTACGTGACGCCACAAGAAAGATTCTGCCCGAGGCCTTTTGACCGCCCCCGCGTTCCCTCAAGTGCACACCAACAAAAAGCCGTTCCCGCTAATAGCGGGAACGGCAACTTAAACTTCAGGAATCTTATTATCACCTTGGACCCGTGTGACCTGTTTGAGTTAGGTAGCGGTCAGCATAGATCGCAAGGTCTCTCAAATCTACTATGGTGTTGCGGTCCAAATCGGCGCAGTCTGTACATTCGTCGCACTCTCCTTTGACCGTTATCTGTACAGAATCGGACGATTCCAATCCCTTAGCATCGGTTGCAGTCAAGGTGATCGTGTGAGGCAAGGGGCTGCAGTCACAAGATGTGTCCGGGCAGTGTACACTCAGCGAGTCAGTCTGGAAGCTTTTTTGGGTGGACAGCATACCATCTACGCTGGATTCCCAACTGAAGCTGTAGGGTTTGGTTCCAAATCCGTCCACTACCTTGCAGTCAAAAACAATGGTCTCTCCAGAGCTAAAAGTTTCTCCATTTTTCGGTTTGATTATCGTTACAACAGGAGGAAAATAACTCTCTGCTGCCGGTATGAAAGTGTCCGCCTTAGTAACCAATTCGCCCTCTAAGTAATACTCTACTTCAAAAATCCAGCATGGTATAAGCTCCTGCTGGAATTCCCGACCTGAATGTTCATAATAGCCCTGTGTGGCGGTCTCATAATTTGGTATCGCCTCGTCGTATTGCACTTGAGCTTTTACAGGGGAAATAGCCTCTCCATGTTCCTCAAAGAAAGACCAAGTTTCCTGGCTATCATTAACCTGAATCTCGCCCATTGGTTCGACATTCCGCCAGTTTCCCATACCACCCATAACCTCGCCTTGTTCAGAGAGATAGACCTTCAGCCGCGCCCCGGCCCCGGCCACTGACACCATTTGTCCTCCTGCTGGGTCTCCTGAAAGATGCCGGGCATAGACGACGTTAGTATTCTGGAAAAGACGCTGCCTTTCTACACCATTATCGCTTTCCTCCACTATAGTATCAAATTCTACAGTGAAAGCTCCTGCATCATTTGGAAGAAGCTTGTACTCTTGCAAGAAATTTCTTGCCTCGCTTTCGGCTTGTTCCGGAGGGAATTGTCCCGCATTCAGGTCAGCAGCGAAAAGTTTGCCTTGGTTCTGAAAGTAATATTGGCCGCTGGCCTTGGATACTTGCAAAACTTTGGGATTTTTCTCATCGCTAAGATCGGCCATTACTAAAGAGTCACACGTATCGCCTACTTCGCCTGTCAATCCAAACGCTTCTCCGATGCCTTGAACATACTGCTCGTCCACATTACGTGGGACAATTTTGTATACATTCATTGTTGTCAGATTATTGACGGTCAGATACGGCGGACTGCCTGCCACATGGTCCCAATACCAGTACCATCCGTTGTAAGTAGGGTCTGACGAAACATAACCTTGGCCCCAAAGATGGTCGTTATAGTTATTATGTACTTCTGCAAGAACCCTCGCTGTTGTCCCGCTCGGCTGAGTCTCGTCGGTCGTATTAAACCACGCCTGCGTAACGGTCTGGCCGGGAATGGTCCATGTCCACCACAAAATGTGTATTGTTGTCTTTTTCATCCTTTCGGCCCATTTCCTGCCGAAATTAGTGGCCCCATAGCTGCTGGTCTTAAACCCTAACATCAAGTGCAGCCCATCAAAGGTGGTGTACCAATAAGCACGAGAGTCATCACGCAATAAACTGCAGCACTTACTCGCAATCCATTCCAGGTCATAGTCACCCCAGGACCGATAGGCCTCCCCCGGAGTCACAGAGCCGTCAGTAAACGGTATTGAGCTGAGAGTCTTGCCCCAGAATGAATCCCATGCCGAACCACAGTGACTATTTCGAAAGTGAATATCAGTGCTATCAACCCAGGAGTTCTCGCTGCCTCCGACAGCCGACCTCATGTAATAATTTTGGCTGCAGCTGGAACAGCCTAAACAAAATTGTTGACTCCATCCCGAGAAGCTGTCAACCTTGTCACAAAATCTGTCGGCGCAGGTATAAAAGTATGCTGCCCCACAGCCTCCACAGCCGGAGCATTGCCAGGCAAATGTTTGAAGGGGAGCTATTACAAAACTCGCCACCACAACGCAAACAATTAAGGATTTTCTAAAATCAGACATTTTACATACCTCCAATTTAATGTTATAAAAACAATATTAAAATTCTTCCGAAACTAAAACCTCTTACCCTGTGCTGTCGTTCTAATTTTCTTATACCTCCTTTCCTCAAAGCCTTATTGTCCTAAACTTTCTATACAAAGCGCATATCCTCACTCGATTGAGTTTCATTCATGGACCTGAATTTGCGCCTTCCTCCCCTTATCCAAGAGCGATTAATAATAGCCTCCTGTTTTCAAATGAAAAGTAAATTATAATGATAACAGTTATAAGTGTTTCTTATGACGTGTTGTCGAATTTGGTCTTTCGATGCCAAGAGAATAGATACCTTTTTCACCTATTATCGAGCGAAGGATTGAAATGTATAGATTTAGGCTTTTTGGTAATTTATGGGATTTCAATCTTTTCAAGGCTTGGGGAAAAGTATCAATCTGTCAATAAATGCCGTTTTTTTATGGCCAGAAGGCGGCGACAGTGACAATCATCCAGATTGCCAAACCGAGGCTGACTTTTATAGTGATGCCCAGCAGTTCACCTAAGCCTGCTCCTAAGCCCGAGCGGGCCGATTCTTTCATTTGCCGTCCGCCCGCCAGTTCGAACATCCAGGCCCCGATACCTGCGCCGACACAGGCCCCGATAACAGTTCCGAGCATAAGAATTGGAATCAGAAAAGTGCAGATGACCGCACCTGTGATAGCACCGAAAAGCGCACCAAAAGCCCCGAACCAGTGTGCGCCGGCTTTTTTCGCGCCGCCCATCCCGCCGAAGAATTCGAACAATTCACCAAGCGTCGCCAACACCCCTATGGCAACAAGGGTATAGATAGAGAACACCCCGTCTTCGGCGCGCCACCACGCGAACAGGCAGGTCAATATGACGATGAGCCAGTTGCCCGGCAGTGCAAAAAGCACCAGCACCAGGCAAAGAGCATTCAGCAGAATCAGTATCATTAACCAAAGATAGACCATTAGCTAATTCTAAAGCAAAAGCGGAAAAAGCAAAAGCAAATTCATCAGTAACCCAGGCGCCGATGCACAATATGGCGGTAAAACTCAGACAAACGCCAAAAACGAAAGATTGTGAAAAAATGCTTGTCTTTAACCCCAAGATGGTGATAATGGCGGAAGGAACAAAGATAATTATGTTAGAGTGTAGTTTTTGATTTTTAGATTTGAATTGTCAGTTTTCTTAAACGAGATAGGCGCATAACAGTGTCGAATGAAACTATCCTGCTCGTGATAAAGTTCAAGATAGGGGGTAACCTACGGTTCCTGTCCCATGCTGAAACGGTCAAGGTTTTTCAACGGGCCTGTGTTCGAGCGGGTATAAAAATCCAATACAGTCGCGGCTTCAATCCTCGTCCGAAGCTGTCACTGCCGCTGCCGAGAAGTGTCGCCGTTGAGTCGGACGACGATTTGCTCTGTCTTCGGGTAAATCGTGACCTGGGCGAGCCGTGCTCCACGGATTACGAGTCACGAATCAAGACAATGCTTTCAAGTCAGCTCCCTGAAGATTTGGAGTTTGTTTCGGTAAGTATTGCCAAAGCCAACGAAGCATTTCGACCTTATTTAGCCACCTATGTGTTGAAGGTAAAACCAGACTATCTCAACGAGAAACTCAGGACCCGAATAAAGGATGTGTTGGCAAGTGAATGTATTATTCTGAAGCGTACGATATATACAAAAAAATCGAAATTCAAGGATCTGGACGTCCGCGGCTTTTTGAAGAACATTGAACTGGATGATGGGGTGATAGTCGTCGAATGCAGAATCAGTTCAGCCGGTTCGATACGCGTCGATGAGATTCTGAAACTGCTGCGATTGGATGAAGAAAAGTTAGCTGCCCCAATTAGACGCACGAACGTGCAATGGGGTTAAGCGTAAAGCGAAAAGTTAAATACTTGATATTAAATCTGAAATTCGAAATCCGAAGCACGAAACAAATTCGAAATTCAAATGTTCAAATCTTCAAAACTGACAGAAAGTGTCATTGCGAGCGCAGCGAAGCAATCTAAAACGTAACGGGCGAGATTGCCGCGCCATCACTTTGTTCGGCTTCGCGATGATATGTTATGTTTTAGTCATTTGAATTTTGCTCATTAAATATTGTTTCGGATTTAGAGTTTCGATATTAGAATTTCTATAATATACGGGATACTAAAATGGCAAGGGAAATGCTTATAAATGTAGCTGAGAGCGAGGAGTGCAGGGTGGCGGTGGTTGAGGGAGGTTCCCTCGAAGAGTTGTACGTCGAAAGGGCAAGCCTCGGCAGCCACGTCGGAAATGTTTATAAGGCAAGAGTGGCAAATATTGAAGCCGGGATACAGGCGGCCTTTATTGACTTTGGAATAGGGAGAAATGGTTTTCTTCACGTCAGTGACCTGCATCCACGGTATTTGTCCGGTGCCGCCGGTGGCCGTTCCGACAACATTGGACGCAGGAAATCCCTGAAGGAGCGGCCGCTCATCCAGGATTGTCTTCGTAAGGGACAGGAAATAGTCGTTCAGGTGACGAAAGAGGGCGTAAAGACCAAGGGGCCGACACTCAGCACATATCTTGCTTTGCCCGGAAAGTACCTGGTTATGATGCCCTGGATGCAAAAGCACGGCATCTCACACAAGATTGAGGACATGGATGAACGCAAGAGACTGCGCCAGATTCTTGCCCAGAGTAAACCGCCCAAGGGTACGGGCTTTATCATCAGAACGGCAGGACAGGGATGCTCCAAAAGGGACATACAAAATGATTTGAAGTATCTTAAGCGATTATGGATTGCTATTGAAAAACGCATAGAGACCGAGCAAGCGCCCGGCGAGCTATATCAGGAATCGGACCTGGTTATCAGGACAATCAGGGATGTTTTTAATAGTAAGATAAGCAAAATAATATGCGATTCAGAAAATGTGGTTCACAAAATCAAGGATTTTCTCGCTATTGCCACACCGCGCTTAAAGCGAAGGGCGACTTATTACGATAGCAAAGTTCCGCTCTTTCACAAATACCGAATTGAGGGCGAAATCGATAAGGTACAGTCCCGCGAGGTAGGGCTTAAAGGCGGTGGTTCAATCGTAATAGAGCAAACCGAGGCAATGGTCTCCATAGATGTTAATAGTGGTCGACACCGTAAGCCTAAAAGCGCAGAACAGACCGCTTACGAAACAAATATGGAGGCGGCGGTGGAAATTGCCAGACAACTTAGATTGCGAGACATGGGCGGACTAATAATCTGCGATTTTATTGATATGCGTAGTGAAAAACACCGCAGGGATGTCGAGAAGGTCTTCCGGACGGCTGTCAAGACCGACCGTGCCCGTTCGAGAATGTTGAGGATGAGCAGGTTTGGCGTCGTAGAGATGACACGCCAGAGGGTACGCCCTTCGCTCCAATCAAGCACCTATCTTGCCTGTCCGCATTGCGCCGGTACCGGCTTCGTCAAAAGCCATGAATCATTAGCTATTGAGGTTATTCGCCTCTTGAATCTTTCGGCATCGAAAAAACAGATAAAAAAAATTGAGTTGTTTGTTTCCCCGGAGGTCGCCGACTATCTGCAGAACGAAAAACGCACCGCCATTGCACAGATTGAGCAGCTTAGCGAAAACCGCGTGACCATCCATTCCGCGCCGGAGTATACCGGAGAAAAACACGAGTTGCTCTGTTATAATGAACGCGGAAGTATCGTAAAATTGTAACATAAGTTTTTCACTAACCGTGTGGTGTAAGGCAATAGAATAATGACACGGGAAAAAGTAATTGAAATCTTGAGAAAAGAGATGCCATATTGTGTTTCTGAATATGGCGTAAAGAGAATAGGCCTGTTTGGCTCTTATGCCAAAGGGACACCGGTAAAAGGCAGCGATATAGATATTCTGGTCGAGTTTGGAAGAGCCATAGGCCTTAAATTTATGCAGTTCGCGGAATATCTTGAGAAGCTGTTCGGTACAAAGGTTGACATTCTCACCCCCGCCGGCATAGAGTCGATAAGGATTGATAAAGTGGCCAAAGATATTACGGAGAGTATAGTTTATGTCTGAGAGAGCAGGGCGGTAATTGTGAATGCATCAGAAAAAGACCGGCAGGACGTTTATGTTAATAACGGCATACATTTACTACTGCGGCGAACATAATCAGCAGGAGTGAAAACAAGTGCAATTCGACCTTGACTACGCACGGAAGGTAATCACAGCCGAAGCGGAGGCGATAGTTTCTGTTACGCCGATTGTCGATGCGTCTTTTGCCAAGGCTGCCGGGATGCTCTATAACTGCTCCGGCTCCTGTATAGTGAGCGGCATCGGAAAAGCGGGCATCATCGGACAAAAGATAAGCGCAACTATGGCTTCAACCGGCACCCCGAGCCATTTCCTCCATCCTGCTGAAGCCGTTCACGGCGACCTCGGAAGGCTGCGCAAAGTTGATATTGTGATTGTCCTAAGTTACGGCGGAGAAACGGATGAGATTATTCGCCTGATAAACCTGGTCAAGCAGCTCCAGATTAAACTGATAGCAATAACAGGCGACAGCGAATCGACTCTGAGCAAGTATGCCGACGTCGTTCTTTGTATGGGACAAATGAGTGAGGCTTGTCCGCTTGGTGTTGCTCCCAGTGTTTCTACCGCTTGTATGCTGGCTATCGGTGATGCGCTTGCTTTTACCGTTATGAAGGCACGTAATTTCAGCGTCGAAGATTATGCACGCTTCCATCCCGGCGGTTCGCTTGGTGCAAAGTTGATGACGGTTGAGCAGTCGATGATGTTCAGGCCGGGTGAAAAATTACCCATCACAAAAGTCAAGGATACAATCGGAGAATTACTTGAAAAAAACAGAGACGTAAAACGACACGGAGCTGTAATGGTCGTCGATGAAGATGGCAAATTAGCAGGAATAGTTACTGATGCCGACCTTCGACGTTTGATGACACAGCACGGACAGCAGGCTTTTAAGTTAAAAGCAGCTGACATTATGACTGCCGATTGCAAAAAAATAAGGGTGGATGCTCTCGCCGCGGAGGCAACAGCCATCTTCCACAAATATAGAATTGATGACCTGCCCGTTGTTGATGCCGATAACAAGCCGGTCGGCCTAATCGACGTACAGGATATTGTAACAATAAAAGTTGTCGGCTGAGACAGAATGAAGGATTCAAAAAGCAAAATACAGAATGGAGATGTCATTGCGAGCCCGAACCAAGCCGGCGCTGGCAATCTCTGACTTGTGGCTGCGTGGCGGCCTCAAGCGCAGCTTGGGGATGGCTCCGCTCGATTATCTAAAAAGTTATTCCGGGTAGCTTGGTATCGAGCAACGAGTATCAAGAATCGAGTTAATATTACTATGCCGAATCTCGCGGACATACAAATACTGGTAATGGACGTTGACGGTGTTTTGACGGATGGAACACTTGTAATTAATGCAGACGGCAGCGAAAGCAAAGGCTTCAATTCGCTGGACGGCCACGGAATCCGAATGTGGCAAAGGGGCGGCTTGAAAGTCGCTTTTTTGAGCGGCAGAGATTCTGGGCCGACAAAGCACCGGGCCAAGCAGCTCGATGTGGACCATTGTATCCAGGATTGTCATAATAAACTGCCCGCTCTTAAAGAGCTTGCTGAGAAGCTGGGACTTACGGCAGAAGCAATCGCCTACATTGGTGATGATTTGCCGGATTTGCCGTCAATTCGATACGCCGGGTTTGGCGTAGCTGTTGCCAATGCGGTTGATGAAGTCAAGCGATATGCCGATTATGTAACTACTCGCACCGGCGGCAGCGGCGCTGTCCGGGAGGTAATAGAATACATTCTGAAAAGTACCGGCAAATGGCGGGAGCTTATGAACAAATACTTACCACCTTCCCCAACACCATAAAGGACGTTTGGGGTCTTTGATAACGAAATGAGGTTGTTATGGATAACTCACGAAAATTCCGTTTATGTCTTATTTCGCTGGGAGTACTCCTTGCCGTATATCTGCTCTACAGCCGCATAAGCAAAACGCCTCGCATTAAGATTGATAGAGAACCGGAAAGCCTTATTATCGACAGCAATGCTACTAACGCTGACCGTAAGGTGGGTATGATTGGCGACGTTGGCGTTGGTAAGGTTCAAGTTGCTGAATTCATAACTCGTAACAAAAAAACCAGAGAAGTGGAAAACGTATTTGGGTTTGAAAAACTTCTCCACCAAACAAGAAACGAATGGGATATTGAAAAGCCGTATATGAACGTTTTTCGCCGCGATTTGGGATGTTACGTTACGGCTGTCAGAGGCAGGACCACCATTGAAACCGTTGCCGGAAGGCCCAGCCCGAAGGATGCCGAATTCACCGGAAATGTAGTTGTCCGCATTGTCCCTGAGCCTTCGAGCGACATTAAAGAAAGCTTTATATATCTTGATGATATTACTTTTATCAGCGACAAATCACACTTTTCGACACCTGGGCCGGTCAAATACGTTTCACAGGATGCTCAAATGCTCGGCACCGGCCTCGAACTCATCTATAATGACCAGTTGGAGCGACTTGAATTTCTTAAAATAGCTCATCTGGAGAGTATGCGTCTGAAGAGCACCCAGCCCGCTTCGTCTTCGACAGCAACCGCGGAAACCGGCAGACCAGCCGACGCCAACAGTCAAATGCAGACAGAACAACCGGACAAGCCTGTAGCCATTGATGAACCTCCAGAAGTTGAAATCTCACCCGACGCCAATACTCACGCGCCCGGGAAAAAAGAAGGTGAGTGTTACAGATGTGTATTCAATAAGAATGTTCTCATATACAGCCCCGAGCGGTTGATTTTTGCTGATGAGCAGCTTACCATTAACAATATCTTCCGGCCAAAAGAATCAGGCCCCCAATCCGATAAAGCTGACCCCAACGGTGCTGACCAGGTAAAAAAAACTACCGTAGAGAACGCCGACAATGTGAAAAAAGAATTGGAACCAGACTCAGCAAGCTCTACAAACTCGGTGGTAAAAGCAGAGCAGGAGCCTAACGATATTGTTGTTACCTGTGACAACGGCTTTGTTGTTACTCCGATGGACGTTAACGAACCCAATACAGGTCCTGTTCCGAGCAATATCGGCCGGCCGGTTGGTGCTGCCGCCGAGAGACTCAAAAAACTCAAGGAAGAGGGGGAAGGGAACCGCACAACACTCGTTGCTTACAAAATCGACTATTGCGCCGCTACCAGCGATACCGTTGCCTCCGGCCCGTCGGAGCTTACATTTTATATACCCGACCCGATGAATGCCGAAGCTAATCATATTATCGTTCCCGTCACAATAACCGCCCGCGACAAGGCCAGGTTTCTACCGACGTTAAATCAGGCTGTCTTCGAAGGCGATTGTGTATGTACAATGCTGCGAGAGGACCCTAACAGCCGGCATAAGTACACGCTTTCGGCGCCGCTGATTACGGTGGATTTAACCGTCGATAAATCTCAACCGCTGGCTGCTTCGGTTGCTAATATTGAACATCTCACTGCCGCCGGAGGGACGGCAAGGCTCGCAATCCTCAAAACTGCAAAGGAAAAACTATTAGGCGGCATCGAGCTAAAATGCAGTAGAATTGATTATGATACCGGGCAGCAGTTATTTTTAGCCACCGGGCCGGGCGTAATAAAGGTGGATAATTCAAAGATTTCAGACCCCAATGCAGGAGCAGGCAGATTTAGCTTGCGCCGCCAATGCTATGCCATCGTGCAGAACTTTGACACCTTGAAGTATTTTTTAGAGACCAATCAAATCATTGCTGAGGCCGAAAGCGGGAGAGTCGTTATTGACTACTTTCCTGTTGTTGATGGAAAGTACGGCCAAATTGTTACAGCTAAGGCGAACCATATAGAGGCTTTTCTTTACGAAAGCGCTGCTGGCCAAACCGAGCTTTCCACCCTTCATGCCATGGGCGGTGTTGCTTACGAAGAAGAGGATATTGAGTTTGAAGGCAGCGAATTATTCTACGATGCAAAGGAGTCTAAAGTTGACGTTCAGGGCGACGAGTTTCAGCCGTGCTATTTCAACGGTGTTCTTGTTGATGCAATTGAGTATGACTTAAATACCGGCAAAGTAAAAGCCAACATCGTTGGCCCCGGAGCATTACAAATGAAAAGATAGCTGAGCTGTGTGAAAAGATGGTCAAGCGCAAAGCTCTTGCAAATCCCTTATGCTCAGCTCGCTCAGTCGCGTAATGATTTTTTCAGCCGTAGCCAACTGCTCGGCCTCGTAGGTATTTGTTATCGCGACGGTGTGCATTCCCGCTGCATTGCCGGCCTCAAGGCCCCAGTGTGAATCTTCTATCACAACGCATTCGCTGGGAAGGATTGGCTCTTCGAGATTGTTGTTGAGTCTGTGCAGCGCAAGCAGGAATCCTACCGGGCTCGGCTTGCCTTGTCTTACCTGCTCCCCGGAGACTATCACTTCAAAATATGGACGCAGGTTGGCCTGTTGTAATATGAGTTCGATCTCTGACGTTACTGCCCCGGAGCATATCGCCATCGGAACTTCGTTTTCCCTGAGCATTTCCAGAAAATCCACAACACCTTCGATTATCGTTGCTTCGGTTCGTGCCAGACCTTTGAAGATTTCGTTTTTTTGTTGTATGAGATTGTGGATTTGCTCCTCGTCGGATTTGAGCCGGCCCGTATCGACAAGCATTTTGAAGCAGTCAAAGTCGTTGAAGCCCAGATATTCTTTGTAGTAGTCCTCTGTTGCTATCTCGATATAATACGGCGCTAACACCTGATTAAAGGCACGAAGGTGCAGAATCTCCGAATCTGTTATCACGCCATCGAAATCGAATATAACCGCTCGAAACATAACCTCCTCCTTACTCAGTCGGCACAGGGCCTACCAAAGCTGCATAATCCGTAAATGTTGACTTATCACCCGTGCAAATCAACTTCTCCAGTGCCGCAATCTTAGCTGCATTCTTGGTAACGAACCTTCGGGCAATCATCGCCTTGCGCTGCTTCATCTGGACTGTTTCACCGTTGCCGGTCTGCCCATTTTCCGCGGCAGCGACCTCCATATCGACCTTTGTACTTGCCTGTCCACAGAATAGATATCCTGTAATCAAATCTATCGCAATATCGACCAGCGCTCTACCGTAAAGGTCCATATACTCGTTGCCGTTTTCTTTGATAAACGCAATCGCCTTTTTCAACTCTTCAGTACCTTCGGCCAGTTTCTCAAGCAAATCTTTCAACTCCGGCTCAAACTGCTCACCAGCCAGCTCTTCGATAATCTTCTCTGCTGTACCATTGCATACACCTCGAACTGCAGCAACAATCTGCAACTGGCTTGTCCCTTCGTAGATAGTTGTAATTCTGGCATCGCGGGCGTGCCGTTCGCTGGCGTAGTCACGCATATAACCGCTGCCGCCAAGCACCTGAATCGAATCGTACGCGACCCTGTTGCACATCTCGCTGCAGTAATATTTGCTCATCGGCGTCAGCATCCCTGCACATCTTTTATATTTTCGCGAATCGTTCTTTAACTGTTTTGCCTCCGCTTTATCCCTGCTGTCATTCCCGCGCAAGCGGGAATCAGCTTCGAGCCGTCTTGTGCATCCAGCGTACAAATCCACAATCCGCGACGTTTCATACAAAAGCGCGCGACCAGCCTCGATAGCGATCTTCATATCGATGAGCATATCGCGAACAGCCGGCAGCTTTTCGATTGCCACGCTGAATTGCTTCCTTGTGGCCGCGTAATCGCGGGCAACCCGGAAAGCCGCTTCCGCAATACCGACCGATTGCGCCGCAATCCCGATCCGCGCTCCATTCATCAGGCTCATTACGTAAGTTATTAGCCCGCGCTGGCGGTCGCCGATTATATCACACGGCGTATTATCGAAAAATATCTCGCATGTTGGTGAGCCGTGGATACCGAGTTTATCTTCCAGCCGCCGAATATGCACTGTTGGCCCTCTGTTGCAGACGAACAGACTCAGTCCCCGGCCGTCGCTTATCTCCGGCTCACTGCGGGCTAATACCAGCAGCACATTGCCGCATCCGTTGGTTATAAACCGCTTTACCCCGTGCAGAAACCACTTGCCGTCTTTATTTTCAAACGCCCGCAGCTTGACCGCCTGCAAATCGCTGCCGGCGTCAGGCTCAGTCAATACCATCGCACCGGTTACTTTGCCCGCAGAAAAATCGTATAGGTATTTCTGTTTAATTGACTCCGTGCCAAATGCGTTGATTGTCTCGGCGATTCCCTGTAAGCCGAATATATTCATAAGTGCCGCATCCGCTCGCGAGACAATCTCTATAGCCATCGAGTAAATAACGTTTGGAAAATTCAAGCCGCCAAACCGGTGCGGCAGTGTAAAGCCCATTACTTCCGCCTGGGCAAGTTTCTCAAGGTTCTCCGCCATCCCCTTTGCATAGCTGACTGTTCCGTCGTCATTAAGAGTATTACCTTCGCGGTCAACATCTTCAGCTCGCGGAGCGATGAACTCACCGCTCAACTGCCCCAGAGAGGCCAGCACCATATCATAATTTCGTATCGCCTCGTCGGCATTTGCTGGCGCATAGTCGAATTCGCCTGCAAATTTGAAATCCTCTTCAGCCATCTCAGCCAGCTTACCCAACTCTATATGCCTGACCAGAAACTGCATATCATCATTATCTCTATAAAAATTCACCGGAAACTTCTCTCTCGTTATAATTTATGTTTAATTTTATACAAGCGGAACTGACGCATAAGCTCATTTGCAAGCTTCATAGTTGAGTCATCGCCATCTGATTTCAATAGAATGACCGTCGGCCTGCCAGAAATAGCTATGTCTTCAATGACGCAGTGATTGCCGTCCTTATCATCGAACTCAGTTATGCCCCGGCTGGCCATAATCTTGCTGTCGTTGTCTTTCCAGGACCTGGCGCCTTGGTGAAATGAAGGTAAGCGTTTGCCACCGCCTTCCTGAACGATGCAATCACCTAATTCCCATGCCGTCCGGTGGAGGATAGTCCCAAGTTGGCCCGACGATGCGGTCGTGGTAATAATCTCTGTGCCGTAGAAAGTGTACGTTGCCGGACGCGGATACAAAAAGTATGCAGTCGCCCCACCGGAAATCAGCACAGCCAACAAAATGATAACTACTTTTTTCCCCATTACTATTACTCCCAACCGATATCAGGCATCTCAGCTTTTTTCTTTAATTGCCTTTATCATCTTCGGAACGACTTCGTTTAGGTCGCCGACTATCTTATAATGTGCAGCCTGGAATATCGGCGCATCGGGGTCGTTATTGATTGCGACGATTTTTTGGCTCTGGCTCATCCCGGCTTGATGCTGAATCGCGCCGCTTATTCCCACGGCTATATACAGGCTCGGCCGGATGGTTGTCCCCGTCTGTCCGACCTGATGGTCGTGGTCGATAAAGCCAAAGTCGACCGCCGCTCTGCTGGCTGCCGGTGCCCCGCCCAGACAGTTTGCCAGGTCCCAGATGAGCTTGAAGTTGTCTTTACTGCCCACGCCCGCTCCGCCGGCAACAACTATCCTTGCAGCCTTGAGGTTGAATTTCCTCGCCCGGTTGTGTTCCGCTAAAATCTCTAACGGTAAATCCTTTTGTGAAACCTCCGTTTTTTCCTCGATAATTTCGCCTGTCCGCTCAAAGTCTGGCTCCGGCATCGGCATCACACCTTCGCGCACCGTCGCCATTTGTGGCCAGCGGTCGTAATTGATAATGGTAGCGATTATATTTCCGCCGAAGGCTGGCCGTATCTGAAACATAAGGTTTTTATGTAGCTGTTTGTCACCTGCCGTCGTGTGGTCGCCGATTTGCAAATCTGTGCAGTCTGCCGTAAGCCCTGCCTTTGCTGCGCTTGCAATGCGGGGAGCAAGACCCCGCCCGGTGACAGTCGCCCCGTAAAGAACAATCTGCGGCTCATATTTGTGAATCAAATCGTAGATTACTTTCGCATAGCTGTTGGCCTGGTAAGCTCCCAGCAGTGGATTCTCAACCAGATATACCTTGTCGGCTCCATAGTGTATCAGCTTTGTTGCAAGGTCTTTGACGCTGTCCCCTAAAAGGATGGTGGCCAGCTTGACGCCTAATGTATCAGCCAATCGCCGGCCTTTGCTCATCAATTCAATCGGCGTATCTTCCAATTGCCCGTTATGCTGCTCGCCAAATACCCAAACCTCACCTTGCCTGTTTACATTTATCATAACTCGTCTCTCGTATTGTGTATGTCGTATATCGCAGTAATAACGTCATTGCGAGGGAGCGAAGCGACCGAAGCAAACTCACTTCGATATTCAATATTCCTTGTTCGATATTCGTATCTTGTATCAAGCATCAAGTATCCCACACGAGCATCGATAATCACGTCACGAAATTATCTTATCTTCAATCAGCTCGTGTATCATTTCCGAGATTCCATTCTCGTTGGCTTCAACGTCTTTACTTTCCTTGGCAGCGAGGACAACGCTTTGAATGCGATGGACCTTAGTTGGCGAACCGCTCCGCCCACACCAGTTCAAATCCGCGCCAAGATAATCCAGGTCCCATTGTTTAATTAGTAAACCCTTGTTATTTGAATCGCTGCATTTTTTCTCAACCAGTTTTTTTGTTTTCGCTTCATTGTCTTCTGTCTTCTGACTTCTGACTTCTTTTTCGATTTCAATCGGCGTACGCGCGTTTTTATATTTCATCGTTTTTTTCGCAGCGGCCACCCTCGGCTCATTCGCGTCACCGGTAACAGTCAGCAGCACCGGCCGGGCGGTCTTAACCTGCTGCCAGCCCGCCCCGATATTTCGCCTCGCCGTTATAGTCTTGCCGTCAAGTTCTATCAGCTCCTCAACGTAGGTTATCTGCGGAACGCCCAATTTCTCTGCTAATTGCGGGCCGACCTGTGCAGTGTCCCCGTCGATTGCCTGCCTGCCGCACAGAACGATGTCGTAATCAATCTTTTTCACCGCGCAGCTTAAAATGTAGCTTGTTGCTAACGTATCGCTCGCCGCACACCGCTGGTCGGTTATCAGGATTGCCTCGTCCGCCCCTCTAAAAAGCGAATCGCGAAGAATAGCGCTCGCCGCCGGCAGCCCCATCGTGATAACCGTAATATGACCGCCGTATTTTTCCTTAATCTGCAGGGCCAATTCGAGTGCGTTGAGGTCTTCCGGATTGAAAATCGCCGGCAGGGCCGAACGGTTCACAGTTCCGTCCTTGTTCATCGCTTGCCCTGTAATCCTTTTGGTATCAGGTACTTGCTTAATCAGAACAACACAGTTATACGCCACTTAACACCTCTTTGTTAGCCATTACTTCAGTCGATATTAACCTTCAAAAGCTCAACAGTTTAGCCGGTTTCGACGCCAAGTCAACCCAAAACTATGTTGTTTTGGTCCAAACGTCCCATAAGAATTTGTTTGAAAGCAGTATTTAACTCTGATATATTATATTAAATTAAGAAGGCAGACTGTGGGATACTGTATGTCCTTGCAGGAAAGTCTGCCGTGGAGAAAGCTGTTACTTTTTGGCCAAATAGGCCGGAAAGGAGGGAGCAATGATTGCTCAAACATATTTAAAATCCACACTGACAATCTCTGTATTCTTTTTAGTATTGGCCTTCTCAGGTAACACTCATGCAAAAATCGTCACAGTTGATGACGATGGCCCCGCGAACTTCACTAACATTCAAGCTGCAATTGATAGTTCCGTCGATGGCGATATTATCGAAGTCCGGCCAGGGGTCTATTTTGAAAACATCAACTTTATGGGCAAGAATATTACACTAAAGAGCACAGACCCAACAAATTCAGATATAGTTAATAGTACGACCATTGATGGTGTGGTTTATTTTCGTGGTACGGAAGATCCAAATTGTACGCTTTCAGGATTCAACATCGATGGCTATATTTGGGGCAAGCATACTCATGCCACAATCAGTCATTGTCTCCTTGGGGCAGTTTTCACACCCTGTGCCCCGGCAATTTCCGCCTGTGATGGGACAATCAGCAACTGCATCATAGAACCAGTCTATTATGGATGCTTGGCGGAAATACCGGAAATATGGGAATGTCATGGTTTAATTGAGAACTGTACTATTATAGGCAGGATAGAAGTTTGTGAAGGTGGAACATGCACACTTCGTAATTGCATCATGCCCATAATTCATGTTACTGTTTACCCTGGAGCAACGCTTAATGTCTCATATTGTGATGTAGAAGGTGGCTTGGCTGGCATTGATAGCGGAGGCACAGTGAACTGGGGACTCGGAAACATCGACGCGGACCCTTTGTTTGTTGAGTTGGCCCACAGAGATGCGAACGGTATCTGGATTGAGGCCGATTATCATCTGCTGCCTGATTCGCCCTGCATTGATGCCGGTGATCCTATGTCCCCTATCGGACCTGAACCTTTCCCCAACGGTGGTATTATCAATATGGGAGCATACGGCGGAACTACCGAAGCAAGCAAATCCTACTTTGGCAAGCCTCCCTGTGAGACTATCGTCGCGGGCGACATTAACGGCGACTGTGAGGTCAACTTTCTCGACTTTCGCCTTATGGCTCTGCATTGGTGTGAGGATAATAATCCATAGTCACAAATTGACAAGCCACGTTCAGCCGCAAACAGGTTCAGGATATTCTGGATATCAGTGAGGTCGAGTTGACAATCACCGGCCAATTGGCCGATGGAATCTTCTTCGGGGCCAAAGATGTAACCAGAGTCATAGCGCACCGGAAAAAATAAATGAGGCACAGATGGATTGGCTCCGGTCATTTCCTATTTATTATTTGCTATTTTCAATATTCAATTGACAATGGTCAATATTCAACGAAATAAGCCTGCATTATGCCCGGCCGGGGATGGGCACAGAGTTTTCCTTCGGTATTTCGACCGTGCCTTTATCGAAGTCCTCCGCTGTCGGCCTTAGCGTCAGGTTATAAAGGTCGGGGCGCGCGCCCGGGTCCACCATGATTTCTTTCCACGAGACCTCTTGGCCCGTGTAAGCGGAGATGCGACCCATGACAGCCGTGGCGGTAGACTCGGCTACGGCTTTCGCCTGGTTAAGAGACCGGCCCTTGTTGACATAATAGAGCGTGTCGATTTGTTCCTGAATGTGGCTGCTCGGCCCTCTGGGCAGGTCGGCAGGGATTGGCGACTTCTTTGGCCGGGGGTGGTCATTGCCGCTCGTTCGCCCCTTTTCGTAGACGAAGTCGTGACCCACCCAGTTCCAGCAGCCGTTGACCTGCCGGCACATCGAGTGGATATGCACGCCGTTACCGTAGTCGTAGTCCACGCTGAAGAAGTCATACATGTCCCCCGCGTTGCGACGTGCACGGCCACCGAATCCCACCGCGCTGACCGGCGGGCCGCCACAGAACCAGTTCGCCACGTCGATATTATGCACATGCTGTTCCACCAGATGGTCGCCCGATAGCGTTATCCAGTTCTGCCACGACCTCACCAGGTCTTCAGCCGTCTTTGGATTAATCGGTTTTTTCCAGAACATGTGCCCGGTACAGAACGAGATGCGCCCCGCGTAGAGTCTGCCGAGTGCCTTCTCGACAGCTACGGCCTGGTGCGTCTTGATATAGTTCCAGTCGTGGCGCATCTCCGTACCGGCCGTGATTACCAAGCCCTTCCTTTCCGCCGCTTTCCCCGCGGCGATAACACGTCGGCAGCCGGGCGGGTCCACGGCAACGGGCTTCTCGATAAAGACGTGCTTGCCCGCCTTGACGGCCGCCTCGACATGCAGCGGCCGAAACAGCGGTGCCGTTGCCATCAGAACAATCTGCACGTCCGTCTCCAAAAGAGCCTGATAGCAAAGGGCGCCGCCGAAGCAGCGTTTATTCGGAACATTAAATTGTTTACCTGCCCGAAGTGCCCGCTCCCTGAAATAGTCGGCGGTGGCAGCGACGCGAACGTCGAAGCCAAGAATCTTTCCAGCTTCGAGGGCGCCGGCTGCTGCGCCGCGACCCCGGCCGCCGCAGCCGATAAGTCCAACTCTGAAGCTCTTGCCTTGTCCCTTGGCCGTTGTTCCAAGGATGGTGGGGACGCTTAAGGCCGCACCTGTGCTCAAGGCCGTTCGTACGAATTCACGTCGTGATAGTGCACTTGGCTTTTTCATAAGACTTATCCTCCAATGGCTTACAAAATTTATTTAAGACTTAACAATCAGCTGCCTGGTATTCTGTAACATCCAATTGATGGCACCGTAAGGTGTCCCCAAGTCAGTGGCAGCCTCAAGCGAGTCCCGCATCAATTAGGCGTGAGCCTAAGCTCAATTGGTGCGGGACGAGCTTGGGGATGCCTCGGAGCAACTTCCAGCTAACAACACGCATTTATCGTGTTACAGACACTGTAAAATATTCTTGCCCGACTTTTCCCGGATTAAATCCTTGGCTGCGCAATCGTCCTTTGCAACACAATAAAAATAACAGAATCTTCTCCGTATTGCAACAGTCTCAAGTCCCTTTTCAAAGGTTCTGCTTATCATAGGCTTCCGGCAGTTACTTAAGGAAACCGAAACAACCGCTCAGAACACCTGTAAAGCCGTATGTTTCCTCTTCCGTCGTTTGTCTTCTGTCCTCCGTCCTCCGTTATCTGTCTTCTGCCGTTCCCTGGTATCCTCATTCCTTGTATCCGGCAGCCTGATTGCCTGATTATCTGATACTCTTATACCCTGCTCTCCTGTTCTACTGATCCCCTGATATCCGGCTCTTTTGGTACCCCTGTGCAGCGCGGCCATCAAGACCGTTAGTTCTTGGTCTTTGGTTTTCTTTTCTTAAGGCCCAATTTGTTTATTCTAACTCTTGTGGCACAGATAGGTCGTCCGATTTGGTCGGCTATTTCCTGTGCCGTTCTAATCGGATATAGTTTCTTCAGCAGGTTCAGCTCTTTCTTCGACCAGACAGGGTAAAGGCCTTCTTTTTTAAGCCTTAATGTGTGTGCTCTGCCTGTTACCGCCGGGACAGACCGCCCGATTTGGCTTGCTATTTCCCGCGCAGTGTTATCCGGGAACAGTTTTCTTAGCAGGATGTCCTCCTGCTTTGACCAGGGAGCCCGTACATCTTGTTTTCTAATGCCAATCTTATTCGCTTTATTGCAAACTGCACCAATAGACCGTCCAATTTTCTCCGCTACGACATGCGACTTCTCAGTGAGATATAGTCTTTTGAGAATATCGAGATCTTTCTTTGACCAGGGAATAAATGACCCTTTTTGTAGCCCTAATCTCCTGGCTTTTTCTCTCAATGCACCTATCGTCCTTCCGATATGTTCTGCGATTTCCCGTGCTTTTTCTTTCTTATAAAGCTTTTTGAGCAGCCTGATCTCCTCTTCAGACCACAGAATCCATGTTTTTTTCTTGTTCTTTATCATTATAGCCGTTCTTTCAACAAAATATCTATAATAGCCGACCTATTTAACTTACACTTTTTGCATAACTTATAAGTTTATCTGATAGTTTGTAAATAGGCAAATTTTTTTATCTATTTTCCCTTGACTTTCTCCGAATAGAGCAATAAAATTATTATGCTTTCACTGGTGGAGAAAAGTTATGCACGGAGAATGAGTTGCGCTCTTTAAAGCAATAAGTCCATATTTCTTTAGTCTTGATAAAGGGCGCCGCTCGCTACTC
>CAZENQ010000053.1:0-20103 GCA_964513655.1 uncultured Pirellulales bacterium
AGGCGAAAATCAGCATTGCCAGCCAACCCAGAACCATCGGCCAGCCTGATAAAGCGATACGTCTTCTTTTTTCTATTGCCTCAGCCATTTCTCTATTCTATTCAATCCTTTGGTAATTTGTTCAAGCGAACGGGCTAAACTTGAAAGCGAAATATTCAGCTGTTGATGTAATAAAGAGCAGGCAAAAGTAGACCTGCTAAAATCAAAAGCATCCAAACTGCAGATACGGAAATCCCCACAATAGCATATACCTTTCCTACTAATTGCCCTTGGCTGTTTTCTATCTGCGTGAGCGATTTCGTCCCTAATACGAGCCCTAATATCCATGCTAGGCCGCAGGAAAAGAGCGTTATTGTGTAGGGACCTGATATAATTAAATTGTGAAATGATAAAAATGATACTATCCACATGGCCCCCAACAGAAAAGGACCTGATATCCCAAACACCACAGACATAATGGCCAGTAAGGAAGTTCTCGTTTCTTGAGCCTGTAAGTCTGTATCTTTTTCACTTATACCTTCTTCCTTTCCCATCTTTTCTTCCCTCAACTGACATTTACCACAGAACATGAAATGTAGGTTTCAGGCTAACGAAGCATACCACTGTTCAATTTTTTTGTCCAGGTTCATTTTGACTTGACCGTTGGCCACCGTAAACAACGTAGCCTGACGTCCATGGCACACGCATTGTTCTGGTCCGTCATTATGTAGTGTGTGAAACTGTCGTTTAGGTCTGCCGGTTTATCGTTTAGGTCTATTGTCTTATCGTTCAGGTCTATTATCAACGTCTTTGATGGCACAGATGGCCCATAATTGGGCAAAAATATTAAGGCCAAAATCAAGACCACAACGGCCGCCGCCCCAAAACCCCAGGCTCCAAGCCGCCATTGAACTGGATATGTTGGCGCCACTCTTGGCTGTCTTTCAGGAATGCCGGCAAAAAGCTTTGCTCTAAGAGACTGGGGAACTTGCAGCTCCGAGAGAGACTGCAACTTCGCCTCCAGTGACTTCAATGTTATATTTTCCCAATCCTGTTCTTTATTTTCTGTCATGATTATACCCTACCAGTTAAAAATGCCCTTAGTCTTTTTAGTGCTCGGTTTGTCCGCCACTTAATGGTACCAGCGGGTTCATCTAATACCTCAGCCATTTGGCGAAAGCTAAGACCCTGAATGTAGTGCAACACGATCACAAGATATTCAGACGAGCCTAACCGATGCATCGCTTTGTACAAAAAACGTGACTGTTCATCAGCCATGGTTTGATAAAAAGGGTCCAAAGTTTGCGGTGCATCACGTTTCTTGTCTTTCAATTCAGCCATCAAAGTAGTATTGCGTCCGAGTTTACGCCTTGAGTCAATAAATTTGTTGTAAGCAATCCGGTGCAGCCATGTTCCCAACGATGCGCGACCTTTGTAATTTCCTATGCTGGCCCAGGCCGAGACGAAAGTCTCTTGGGTCAGGTCCTCGGCCAGGTCTGCATGCCCGGTCAAGTAGGCCATAAAACGGTAAATTTGCTTGTAGTGTTGACATACTACCGCCTCATATGCCTGTCGCCGCCCTTCACGGAGATCCTTTAAATTCTGCCGCTGAGATCTATGTTGCACTCATATCTCCAAAACTGACCGTAGACTTTCATCCTTCGACTAACTACCGTAATTAGACGCTTTATCACTTACAGATGTTAGTGATAAAATAAAAAAGTCCAAAAAGGTGTACGGTGAAACGTAGTGAAATCGCCGCCTTGGCGAATAAACCAGAGCATTTTCGCTCTTATTGCTTCAGCCATTTTTCTATTCTATTTAATCCTTCAGTAATTTGTTCAAGTGAGCAGGCAAAACTCAGACGCACGTTTTCGTCACAGCCGAACGGAAGGCCCGGAACAAGAGCAACATTCGCCTGTTCCAGAAGTGCCTTAGCGAAATCCGTACTGCCGTTGATCTTTGTACCATTAATAATTCGGCCATAATGGCTTGAAACATCAGGAAAACAGTAAAAAGCTCCGGTAGACTCGGTACAAACGACACCCTTGATGCTGTTCAGCCGATCGGCCATATACTTGCCTCGACGCTCGAATTCTACCCTCATATTCTCTATGGCCTCGGCGGCAGGTTCCCCCAATGCCTCTATCGCCGCATATTGGCCAAACGTTACTGGATTTGAAGTCATATGGGACTGCAGACGCCCCATAGCCTCTATTACCTCCAGGGGCCCCGCCGTATAGCCCAAACGCCAGCCTGTCATAGAAAAAGCCTTGCTGAAACCATTGAGAGTAAGGGTCCTGTTATAGGCATCTTCGCTCAGTGAGGCAAAGCTGACAAACTTCGTATTGCCATATATGAGCTTTTCGTATATTTCATCTGAAAGCACAATCACATTAGTGCCTTCGAGAACTTTTGCAAGACCCGACAGTTCATCTGGTGTATAGGTGAAGCCGCCAGGATTGTTGGGTGAATTGATGACCACCATAGCAGTTTTATCTGTGATAGCCTTTCTTAATTGTTCATCGGTCATTTTGTAGCTGTTGGCCCTGTCAGTTTGAACTATTACCGGTACTGCTCCGGCAAGCTTTATTGTTTCCGGATACGTCACCCAGTATGGTGCTGGCAGGATAACCTCATCGCCCGGGTCGAGAACCGCCTGCATTGCTTCGTAGAGAGAGTGCTTGCCACCGATGTTAACGATGACTTGCTCCGGCGTATATTCCAGACCGTTTTCCCTGCGGAGCTTCTCGGCGATGACTGTTTTTAGCTCGATTATTCCCGCCGCTGCCGTATATTTTGTTTTGCCAGCCCTCAGAGCTGCAATAGCAGCATCCTTTATGTAGTCCGGCGTATCAAAGTCCGGCGCTCCTGCGCCAAAACCAATGACATCCACACCCTGTGCTTTTAGTTCCTGCGCCCGTGCAGTGACAGCTATCGTTGCCGAGGGCGGAACATCCTGAGCTCGTCTACTGATTTTCATTCTTTTCGTACCTCTTAAAATTCACGTTCTTTTGTACAAAAACGACATTAAAAACTAAACGTGACGGCAGGTCAAGAAAATTGGTGAAATTACACATTAGGCACTTCGTGAGCGCGCATAATTCGACGCTTATTTCCTCAAGCAGTCAGTTCCTGGGGCAAGATTAGGCACAGATTGGACCGAAAGGACTCTTTAATTCGCAGTACGGTCTGCTAAGGCTAACTGGAATGCTCCCCCCATCATTGTTGGCTTAAAATGAATGTCGAGATACTTGTGGGACACCATATAAGTGTCGAAAGCAAATTTTGACCTTCACTTGGCGGTAACCACGTGGCGTTCGAGAACGCTTTCGATCTTCTCAATCAGCTCGCTCAAGTCAAAAGGCTTAACAACATAATCCTCGATGCCACACGTCTTTGCCCGCACAATATCCTGCCGCTGGCTTCGCGCAGTCAGCATTATAACTGCGCAGTCCTTACACTCCGGATGCTTCCTTAAAGCCTCAAGCATCTCAAGCCCATCCATAATTGGCATAATCACATCAAGCAGGACGATATCCGGCTTTTCCTGTACAGCCTTTTCCAAGCCTTCTCTGCCATTACCAGCGGTTACCATGCTGTACCCATTCATCTCAAGTCTGTCTTGAAGTGTCTGGACAAGGTCAGGCTCATCATCGACTATCAGTACCTTAGTCTTGTTAGTCTTGTTCTTTCGTCCGAAAAAATCAAACATATCTGCTCTCCCATGCTATCGCTTGACTTCTGGGTCGTTCTCCTACGCAAGTCAGCTATTTTTTCCGCCCTGCGCCCAGCTTCTACAATTCCTCTCATCCCACACGAATCGCACAGTCCGCTCCTGTCAACATCGGTAAAATCAGCCTCTAACTGAAGTTTTTTCCCGTCCACCTCCTTACAATTTCCCCTGCTTCCAGGGCAGATTCGTCGAAATAACCGACTATCCCGGTAGTGCCTCGAAGGGACATATCAAGAAGGGCTGACGCCTAAATTTAATGGCTTGCCCATAGTAGCTCTTCAGCTACCAAACCAAGCCAAAAGTCACGTTCCATCAAACATCTTAGTTCCCAGGCGATTAATTTTCTCAGTTAGAGGGGAAAAACTCTAATCGTCTGGCAAGTTACCGGAGGTGGCGGCCGCGATGGCCGGTTCATCATTCGACTCCAACGCGCTAACCAAAGGCAAATATTTACTGATAGCTGCATACAACTTCCTGCTGTCGACCGGTTTCATGAGGAAACAGTCAAACTCGTTCTTGATATGACGGTCTCCATCATCGGATGGTGAAGCGGCGCTCAGGGCGATAACGGGTGTGGTTACTCCTTCTTTCTTTAACCTTTTCCTGGCTTCATAACCATTCATTTTGGGCATTTTGATATCCATTAGTATCAGGTCAAATGGCTCAGCTACCGCCTTGTCCACAGCCTGCGCCCCATCTTCTGCAACCGATACGCGCATACCCATTGCTTCCAGCAATAAGGACATAACCGTGCGATTTGAAGGCTGGTCTTCAGCCAGCAGGACATGCCCGACAAATTGCCGACGATATCGGGCATCAGATTCTTCACGTGGAGGAACCAATGGCTCACACCGCTCCAATAGTGGCTCCAACGCGACATCAACGCCTGCTGGTATTATCAGAGAAAACACCGAGCCTTCTCCTGGTTTGCTCGTTACTGATATCTTTCCGCCAAGAACCTTGACTAAATAACTGGTAATAGTCAGTCCCAGTCCGGGGCTGGTGAACTCACATTCATTTGCATCTTTGATTTGAGCAAACGGCTCAAAAATGATCTTCTGCTTGTCGATTGGGATACCGACGCCGCTGTCCACCACATCGAAACGGATAAAAGGCTTGTCCTCGCGATCTTCGAGGGAAATCTTCAGATGTACGTAACCTTTATCTGTGAACTTAACGGCGTTACTTGCCAGGCTGGTCACGCACTGACACAGCCGGACAGGATCCGTACGTATGTTCGCAGGCAGGTCAGTACACTGGAATATCTCAAACTCCAACCCCTTTTTGTTAGCATAGGGCCGGACCAATGAGCCAATCTTCTCAAACAACTCACTAAAGGAGCAGATAATTGCATCGACATTAAGCTGACCAGACTCAATCCTGGAAAGTTCCAGAACATTGTCCACCAAAGATACCACACTCTGACCCGCGTGACAGATCTCATTTACATAGTCAGTCTGAGAATCCGTTAGTTCTTCGTACCGCAACAGCTCGCAGAACCCTATTATTGCATGTGAAAGAGTGCGAATTTGAAAGGCCATATTGGCTATAAAGCGGCTTTCGAACTTCACCGTTGCTTCCTTTTGTCTGCTTACCTGGCCGGTTTCCTTCCCAACGGAACTCCGGGAAACGTTCTTTGCCTTCTTAGACTTCATACAAACGCTCCTTTTGAAATTATCTAAATTTTCGGCTCATTCTACTCAGAATGAGCCGCCTGCTATTCATGTACAAGCTCGTTCTTTGCTGCCACATCATCGTGCAAGGAAAGCTGCAAGGTAGCTGTCTTGACTAACCAATGGCAGCAATACTGTAAATGTCGTACCGCTGCCAGGTTCGCTCTGGACCTCTATGCTGCCGCCGTGCATCTCGATTAATTCCTTCGCAATCGACAGGCCTAAGCCCGTGCCGTGGTCGCCCGGGCCAACCTGCTTTTCAATCTGGACAAAGCGGTTGAAAATCTTGTTTATGTTACTACTGTCAATGCCGGGACCATCATCTTCGACCTTTAAAGCCACCGCCGTATAAAGATTTTCTGCCCGCACGCTGATGTGGCCGCCCTCGGGCGTAAACTTTATAGCGTTACTAATAAGGTTAATCAGCGTCTGTTCTATCCTGTCACGGTCCGCATTGATGAGTAGCTCACAATCGGGCATATAGGCTTTTAACTCAATGCCTTTTTCGTCCGAGAGAACCGATAAAGCCTTCACCGTATCGGAAATCGCCGAGCAAAGGTCAAACTGAGCCAGGTGCAGCTTCATCCTTCCCGCCTCAATCTTCGATATATCGAGGAAGTTACTTATGATTCTTGCGAGCCTGTCGATAGTTGCGTTAGCCATTTCGAGACTTTCTCGCAGCCGCGGATTGACTCGGCCCATGACACCTGCCAGGGCATTGGAGACAATATTCTTGAATATACTCAGAGGAGTCCTTATTTCGTGCGAAACGGACGCGGCGAATTCGCTTTTTTGCCGCTCCTCCTCTCTGCGCTCTTCCTCAGCGCGCTTGCGCTCAGTAATGTCCTTGGCTATATGAACGGAACCTTGAATCTGGCCATCTTCGTCGAAGACGGGAGAGGTAGTTACCTCAATGTACATCCCCAACTGCTCGTGGTAGAATACTGCTGAACTCGGTTTTTTCGTTTTCAGTGTTTGAGCATGAGGGCAATTTGAAGTGTGGTGGTTTGGACATCGCTGTACATCGTGGCATCTCTTGCCAATAAGTTGCTGAGGTTCGACTCCGAGCGCATCGGATAAAGACCTGTTGACTCTTAGGATATTACCCTCTTTGTCCAGAATCGAAATGAAGTCGGTAATGGAGTCAAAGGTTGTTCTCCACTCCTGTGCCGCTTTTTTAAGTTTTTGCTCCGGCCGTTTGCGCTCTATGGCGTAGCGAATAGCCCGCATCAAACCGTCACCGGAGAACTTGCCTTTAACAAGATAATCCCCGGCGCCTTTTTCTATTGTCTGCAGACCCATTTTCTCATCAGGTAGCCCCGTCAACACAACAATGGCAACATTTGAATCCGTGCCGTGCACCTTCTGGACAGTGTCGAGTCCGTCACTATCTGGAAGATTCAAATCGAGCAGTACAACATCGTATTTATTGGTGTTCAGATGCTCTATCGCTTCGGACACAGTCCCCGCGGTTTGTATGTTAAATTGTACACTCGGGGAGAACCGGCTCAAAGACTTCGTTATCAGCCGGCGGTCAACTACATCGTCATCAACCAGCAAAAGATTAATCGCTTCGGAAACCATAGTAAATTTCCAGACGAACTCCGCTTAACTAATTACAAACCCAGATTTGCCTGGATTCGTGGCACAAACGTAACCTCTCGCGTATCTTCCCAGAATCACCAGTCTCAATCCCGTACTGTCACCCGTAACACTGGATCTCCAAAAGTGCCCCTCCCCAACACAGTTAATTTTAACCGTATATTAAAATTTGTCCCTGAGCTCGGTTAGGTCGTCCGTGTCCGCCTTGAAAGTCCTATAATTAGGTGGCGTTAATACAGTCGGCCCTAAAATTTATCGACACATCTGAACCGCGATTTAAGGAAAAAGACTTCCCGCATCGCATCTTTAAACGACAAACCTTTGGAATTTTTTGGGGAAATTTGTGAAAATAAAATCCTTGACGGGTGAGTTTTTGCTGCTACAATAATATGTTGAGGTGGTGAATCTGGCCCTCTGGTATTACCGGGCCATGTATTTCTACTCCCAAAATCAGGGATATCCTGATGAGGGGTCTATCTCAGAGTAACGACAAAGAGTTATTGTTCTGAGGATTTAGCCTATGCAGAGGTATAAATGTCCCAGGTGCGGTTATATATATGACCCGGAAGTCGGACGTCCCGACAAAGGGACCAAGCGGGGAATTGTATTTGAAGATTTGCCCGACAATTGGAGGTGTCCCGAGTGTGGTGAGAAGAAACGCAGTTGGCCGCCCTGGGTAAAGGTGAATCCCTCTTAGCCTTAAAATAACCTACGTACACAAATTCACAAGTTCAGCGCTAGCTAATTTGACCTGTCGTTAGGTTCCTGTAACATTTCCACCAACGGCAGTAAATCGTCTTTATGCGGTCTCGGTATTTCCAGCGGCGGATAGCCCTTAAGCTCATTAAACCTGTTCATCTGCTCTTCTGTCAAAGGCTCATCCTTATAGATATGCGGCGACAAAAACACAACCAACTCCGAATTGATTTCAACAGTTCTCGTGCTTCGGAACAGAAAACCGACTATCGGCAGGTCGCCAAGGAATGGAATCTGGTCCACAAGTTCGGTTGTTACCTTTTGACGCAGCCCCCCTATAGCGACTACTTGCCCGTCTTCGAGCAAAAGTGAAGTGTTGGCAATTCTCGCGGCAACTACCGGCACGCCTGTTTCACTGGCCCCCGTTTCGACCTTTTGTTCAGTATCAACCTGCAGGAAAATTTCATTATCCTCTGTGAGTGTCGCCGTAACCTTCAAGGTGACGCCAACATCTTTAAAGGAAGTTGCTGACAACTGGCCGCCTTCCGAGGTTTGTATAAGCTCATTAAAAGGTATTTCATCTACAGCCCTTATCTCCGCTTTTCTGCCGCTAACCACCATAACCTTCGGGCTGGCAATTATCTCAAGATTTGTTTTCTCCTGCAGCAAGTGCACAATATTGCGGACGGTGCCGCTGATAAGCGCAAAATCACCGCCGAAACCGGTAGTATTAAACGCTGTAGCATTGCCCGTAGTCACAGTGCTTTCAATTGTCGAGCCCAGCCTGTCCGTAAGATTCTGCCTGTAACTTATATCATAAAGCTCATCAGAGAGAATGTCCCAGTTGACGCCTATTTGAGTATCATCCTTAAGTTGAACATCGACAATAACCACCTCCACAACAATCTGTCGAGGGGTTCTGTCTGCCTGTCGAGCCTGTTCGATAATTTTTTCCAGATTTTTCTTATTATCCGAAATAATCAGCGAGTTGCTTTTTGCGTCGACCGCGATAGCTCCATACCCCGACAGCATATTTTCAAGGGCGGTTTTGAGATTCTTGGCATCAAGGAACTTGAGCGTAACGGTCTCCACAAAAAGTTCTGGCGCAGCTTCTGCCGGCCTTTCAGATCGAAATACACGTTCAAACAGAGACTGTTTCTTTTCAGGGCCTATCTGTTCAAATGGGTTCTCACGGCCGATCTCATCCGCAACCACGCTTTCTATTTCCCCAGGCTGTGCCTGCGTATATTCATGCTCGAATGAAGTGGTTGCAAGTACGCAACACAGTAGCATCTTCAGACATAACAACTTATTCATTTGCGAAAATCTCCCTGTCAGCAATTATGTAAATTGTTATCATCATCTCGCACTCCAATGGGTCAGGCTTGTCACCAAAGGCAGATATCTTGAGCGAGCGGACAACCACTTTTTGGGGCCGGTTTGTCAGTTCAGAGAGAAAACTTATAATGTTGCCATAAGAGCCAACAAAACTAATAACCGCGCCATTCGCAACTATCTCCTTGTCACTCTCGGCAGAGGCCGACATATCACGCAGATTACCCGAAAGAAAGTTTATCGAAGAAACAATGCAATTTGCCGCATTGCAGACAGCTTCAATATTACTAAAGAATCTTTTTGCCTCATAAGGAGTAAATAGTGCACTCTGAACACTTGCCAGCTCCGCCCTAAGTTTCTCAACTTCTTTCTTCTTTATTGCATCCTTTGTTTTAATGATTTTATTCTTCCTCTCTAAGTCGCACATCATAAGCTCATATTGTTGTGCGGCATGTAAATACTTGGTATGGGGCGCCACCATCCAGTTATACGCCGCCACGGCCACAATAATGACTATCGTCGCCGAAAAGGCAATCCTTGATGACCGACTCGACTTTGCAAGAGCATTCATCAGCATAGGTTACGTTCCTTCAAAACTGGTCAGTGAGCAGTCAATTGAGTACGACACTAATCCACCCTCACTTTCGTCTTTTTCCGCCTCGACCAAAGCGGCAGAGGCCATGTACTCGCTCTCGCCAAGCATATCCAAAAAAAGATGGACCACTTCATACGAAGTTGACCGTCCCCTTATTAGTATTTTTGAACTATCCTCACCGGATAAACTCGTTATCCAGAGCGACTGTGGTGTTCTGCTTCTGATATCCTCAAGAATCAGGTTCCAGTCGCCGCAGCGCTCCGAATGCAGAATTGCGTTTATCTTTTCAAGCCTCTCGCGAAGCCTCTCTGCCTGCTTAGATATCCTCTGCTGCTCAACTAAAAGGGCTTTCGTACCCATCAGTGATTTTCCTTCTTTCAGGCGGACAATAGTCTCGTCCGTTCTGTTCAGAATCGCACTCAATGCTCCTACAGCCAATATCATGACAATCAACACAACTGCCGCGATGTTGGCTGTTACCAGAGCGTACTTTTTTACACTCTTGATTTCTGCGCTTTCAGGAGGCACGAGATTTATTTTCAGCTTTGGCTGTGGCACATTCAGCAATCCCATAGCTAAACCAACCGCTACAAGCGAGGCTGGGGGTGTTTCAGAATCCGTAACCACCGGCGTATTCTCACTTGCACCTGTCTCTGAAACTACCTTTACCTCGAAATTGCCAAATTTCCTTCGCAGTGAATCGCTAATTTCATCGGCACCCTCACAACACCCGCGCAGGACAGTAATCAACCGCCAATTGTCCGACCTCTCACCAATTTCCATATCGTAGTACTGGATAATGGCACTTATTTCCTCAATAAATTGACCAAGACCCTCCCTGGATTGACAGACGTCTTCGGTGACATTTCTCTTGCGAATAAAATCCAAAGTCTGGTTTTGAAAAACAGTCAGGGTAATATCGGCACCATCGACGAGAGCAACCAGTACATTGGAATCGACGCTCGGCGCTATTTCTTTCTCATAAAGTGCCCTGGCACAAGCCATCTCGGCCGGTTCAACAGCCTCGACGTTTAAACCCGCCTCATTCAGCGGCTTAATCAGCCTGAGTACCTTTTCATTCTCCGCAGCAACGACAAGAACTCGCTTGCCTGCCGACCGGGACAGAGGGGACACGCCGCAATAGTCCAACAATATGTTTCGGGAAGGTAGCACCGCACAGTGTTTCACTTCTTTGCGCACGTACTGTCCTATATTGGATGGCAAATCCTCCGGCAGTTCCATAATCTGCGTAAGCACCGGTCGGGCAAACAACGAAACTACAGTCCGTTTGGCGCCTATTTTATAACGGTTTCTTAACGTTTTAATCGCTTTTGCCAGTATGGCCGGGTCTTTCACACTGCCGTTGCTTATCGCCCCGGCCGGGACAGGTTCACTTGCCGCTTCGACCAGCTTGACCCCATCTTTACTTTGCCTGACCAACGCCAGCTCAATCCTTTCATCTGAAATATACACCCCCAGCGATGTCCTGCTGAGCACATTCAGCGATGCCTTGTTAAGCGCATCCAGCGATGTCTTGGCAAGTATTCGTAATCGTTCCATACTTATCCGGCCTATTCATTGACCTTCATATTGTCTATTCTGATTATGTAAGGGCTGTTACCGTCACTTACCGTGATTTGGGCCTCAATAGTCGCAGTATAGCCCTGCCACGAAGTAACAGCCGCCGATATCGTCAGATTGTCGCTGTTGACATCCACGTCGTAATCTCCACCGCCGAATTTCTCCTCGCCTGCGAGTATCTCATCCTGAAAACCGTCTGTCCAGTTACGGTCCCAGCGAATCTGGGCCAGGGCGGCGTTAAGACCCGCCTCAGCAAGTGCCAGAGTCTGCGACGCGTAAACCCTGTGCTGCGTAAGCCGGATTTCAGACATATTTATCTGCAAAATACCTATCACCAGCGCTGACACCAGCGCTATCACAAATGTGCTAATTATCAGCACAGAACCCTTCTTTCGTGATACCAGTCTGTGCAACAGGTCCATCATCGGCTTTCCTCGCCTGCTATCAGTTTTCCGATACTCCACCTGATTCCCCCTGTATCATCACCATATCCCGGCAGCTACAGTATTTATAATATCGTTCACCACAGAGGCCGAGTTGCCTAATAACTCAAGTATTTTGCATCAAGCAGATTTTTAAAAAAACTTCGCACAAAATCGAAACTGCCGGCGGCTAAACTTATTCTTATCGGGCTCAAAACATATGAACCGCAGTGGCGAAAGCAGCCAAGCTCCCCCGTCCTATAACCCAAAAAATTTCGCCAAGGAATGTCCTAAAAAAACACCGTCCGCCTTTCCCGAAAACCTCAGGGCCGTACCGGCGAACCAATTGTCAATATGGTCGCGAACCCATCGTCCCTTTCGCCTTCATAAGCACAGAGGAAATGCGAATCATCCACCTTGGATAAAGCTGGATGTACCCCCTCAAAGTTATCATGGATATAGTCCGTCCCTGCAGCAACAGAGTCTGTCTGCGCGTCTACCGTCAACACCTTCGCCTTACCTATGTCACTTTCCGCTGGAAGTGTACCTGTGTATGCAAGCAGCCAATCGTCTCCCGTTATCCATTCCAGTGCAGGGTACTCACTCTGATATTTCTCAGACGTGTCATATTGAATCGTGGTCCCCTTGCCGATGGCCCACGTGCCAGTATTAACGGTAAGGATGAAGGCATAGCCTGTCTCACCCCAGCCCCTGTAGGCAGCAAGGTACCGGTTCCGGTTAATTTGTTGCAGCTCATTATGTTGCGCCTGTTGCGGATCAAACTGAAATATCCCGACTTCCCTGACAACGGTTTTCAATACGGTATCTACCGTAAGGACGGAGGAAAGGCCCCCATTCGCGGCGGAATAGGTACAGAGATGATGCGTGTCGTCTATATTAGCCAGGGCAGGATTTCCGCCGTCGTTTACATCAGATATATACGTGCTTCCACAGGTGATCGTCCTGGTAGGAACATCGACCGTCAGTACCTTTGTAAACAGGCCTCCAACCGCAGGGGTGACTTTGCCCTGGTAGGCGCACAGGAAATCGGTAGAGCTTGCCTGGCTCAGAGCGGGGCCCCCACAATCCTGCGTGTCAAACTCAAACGGTGTCCCCGTGCTAATTGTCCACGTGGCAGGATTGACGGTCAGGATTACGGCATAGCCATCACCCTTGTCTCCGCCATAAGCACAGAGATAATTTGTGGCATCGATACGCTTCAGGTCGGGGCCTCCACAGGCCTTAGCGTCGAAAACAATTGGTGTTCCATTACTAATCGTCCAGTTACCGGTATCTACGATTAAGACCACCGCCTTGCCCTGTCCAGTGGCACCTCCTGCTCCCTTATAAACGCAAAGATGATGGCCGGCATCTATCCCACACAGTACGGGGTTTTGTCCATTACCAATATCAAACTCAAACTCAGCACCCGGCTCTTCCGTTACGGCCTCGCCGGCGCCGGCACCGAGGGCATTGGTACGCAGATAGGCCTGGGCGATAAAGCCCTGGTCTCTGCCCAACGCAGCGGAATTGGTAAATGTCGATTGGACTTTCACGCTGCGAATCTGGTTGACATCCGTTATGGGCGTATCCAGGTCACATGCGTCATAACAGGCAAATTGCAGTTGACTTACCGGTCCGGCCAATTCCGATAGATTCCCAACAGGGCCGAACTGGACAAGATTGCCCGCGCCGACTTCATACCGCATCGTATTGCCATCGTTGTCTTCAAACTCAACGTAACCCGTTATCTCGCTAAAGTCACTTACCGCTGTTACCTTATTGGCCTGGGTTAAATTGAAGGTGATATGGTCCATCAACACCCGGCCGTTCTGAATGGCTTCAACTGTCTTCCTTTTCGAACCCCAGCTGTTCTGAATGGCCCGTATCTGAGGCACTACGGCGGCGAAGACTATCACCAAAATAGCCATCGCCACCAGTATCTCAACAAGTGTCATCCCAAACCGTCGCGTGTTTCTGCTTTTCCAGTACACCACAAGCTCAGTCCTTACACAATCACTAATATCCCTGTCCCGCTTTAAGCACAAAAAATCAGGGAGTCATAAAACAAAATTCATCGCGTCCCATAACGCTACCACCTTCTGGCGATAAGCGTCTTTAGAGTGACCTCCACTTCACCGCCCTCCAGCACACCATTGCTGTTTTCGTCATAGCCTACGGAAACCACAATCGACCTCAGGTCCACACCGGCAGACGTATCAGCAAGCCTGCAAAGATACGCGCCGTCAACGGACGAAGATGGGTCGTTAAAATCAAGACTGTAGTTGTAGATTGACCTGCCTCGAATGTCCTCGAGCTTCGCTTCGGCGAGCGTCAAGCTGCGCATCCTGCGCTCAACCTTTATATCCAGCGCGTGCGCACTGGTCAGGCCCTTAAGAATCGGAACCATCACAAGGGTCAGCAGCATCGCCGCTACCAGGACCTCCGTAAGAGTAAATCCTTTACACGCTTTGCTTTTTTGGGCTTTTACAATCATAATCAGTTATCAATACACTTTACTGCACCGGTTGCGGAAACGACGGTTACGGTAAAACTCTTTCCTTCTGCGGAGACCGTCAGCTGAGTGTCGCTTCCGGCCAATAGATTACCCAGCGGTCCGAACTTGAACCTCTTGCCTCCTGTACAGCTAACATCTGAATCAATGCTGTATGAATCCACTATTTCACTTGTGTTAAGATTCTCTATCTCATAGCCGTTATATGGGCTGGACCCCGACATACTCAGGCCGTAGCCGTCCACATTTACCGCGGCATTGCAGATGGCCAATCGGCGAGTCAGCTTCAAATCGGTGGCAATCTTCCTCGCCGCCGCGTCAGCCTTCTGGCGCCGCAACGTGGCAAACTGCATCCTCGGCACCGCAACAACAGCCATTACGGCAAGAATCAGAACAATCACAACCAGTTCGGCTAAACTAAATGCCTTTCTATTCCTTGTCATAGTTCTTACCATCAATACACAACAAGGATGGCCACCAAAATGCAGTGGCCATCCTTGCTCTATTTCGTTCCACGGAAATCACACACACCCTTGCAAAAAAAGCCCCCACAGTCTCTGCGAAAAGCACTCTGCTAAGTTTTTTTTACAAAAGGCGACAACCTGTATTAGTGGGCATGCGGCGTAACGTGACCGTTGGCGCCCAGAACATATGCACTGCCGTCAAAGGGGCATACAGGGGAACCGTCCGGGAAATAGTTTGGATCGGTGATTACGTCTGTCAGCACCGCAGGTGCCGAGCCTGTATTGGCCGTGTAAAGTTCGATCTGGCCGTTCATAATGTCAATGTTTGTATCACAGGCCTTTCTCTTGGCATTCGAGGCGCTGGCGCCTATTCTCGGTACCGCAATCGCCGCAAGGGCCGCCAGAATCAAAACCACAATCAGCAACTCAACCAGTGTGAAACCTTTATTCTTTCTCACCATTTTACGTTCCTCTCGAAAACAGTTACATTCTGCAAACTTGAAACCAGTTATCGACACAATTAACGAGTCACTTTCCTTTTTTTAGTTCCGATAAGTGCTTTTTATCCTTCTCTTCGTACATCCTCAACAAAGGTCCCGAGACCCTCCGATAAAACAACATAAACTGCTTGGCCTGTCTGTAATTATTGGGTTTTATTAAAAGTAGTTCTAACTGCGACGCGCCCAGAAAAATTTTAGACGAACACTCCAACCGCTGTCCCCTTATATAAAATATACCCCATTTTTTAAATAAAGAGGGCTAAAACAAAAAAATTTTCAATATTCCCCATCGTGGCATAGTAATGCCCCTGATAAGCGCCAAGTTGCTTTTGTCCTGCAGTTCCGATAAATGATGCTTCTTAACTTCCCAAGTCACTCCACGTGAGCCATATAGTCAAACAGAGGCAGATACACACCCACCAGGATAAAGCCGACAATCGTACCCATAACAATCGTTAGTGCCGGTTCAAGCTTCACAAGCAAGGTGCTGATGCTTCTGTTTATATCCTTGTCAAGAAAATCCACGCCTTTATTGAGCATTTCAGGCAGCACTCCCGCCTCTTCTCCCGCAGAGGCAAGCTGTATGACCATTGGTGGAAAAATCTCATGCTCACTCATCGCCTCAGTGACCGTACTTCCTGTCTCGAGTCTTTCCTGCAACTTTGTGCCGATGTCCTTAACCGTTTGGTTATTCGCGACCACACCTGCAATCTCAAGCGCGTCAATATACGAAACGCCCGCTGAACCCAGCATCGCAAAGGTTCGAATGAACCGTGACAGTACTAACATCACGTTGAGTTTTCCAAAAACGGGCATCTTAAGCTTGAAAGCATGCCACCGGGCAAGGGTCCTGGGATTCTTTGAAAATCTTCGCCCTAATAACACACAGCCAAAAACAATAACCAGCAGAAACAACCAACATTCTCTGACGAACACGCTAATATCTAATAGGGCTTGTGTCGGGCCAGGCAAGTTTACATGCAGTTGCTGGTATACCTTGGAAAATACCGGAATAACAAATATTATCAGGTAGGTTACAATCAGAAGGCACATAACACCAACAACAACCGGATACGCGAAGGCTGATTTGACCTGCTTCTTCAAATCGTTCTGTTTCTCCAGATAAACCGCTGCCATTTCAAGTGTGTGTGACAGTTTGCCTCCGGACTCACCAGCCTCGACCATCCCCAAAAAAAAATCAGAAAACACATCTCTGTATTTACCAAAAGCTTCCCTTAAGGTCGAGCCGGTCTCAACATGCTGTCGGATATCTGCGATTCTGTCTTTGAACGGGAGATTCTCCGTCTGTTCCTCCAGAACCTGCAGGCACCGGTCAATCGACAATCCGGCAGAGCACATCCCGGCGAATCGGTGCGCAAAGCCGACCACCTCACTTTGTTTAATCTTACGCTTGGCGCCTCCGGAGGGCTTTTTCCGGCGGGCCTTCACAAGAGCGTAGCCCAGTCTTCCCAGCTCCTCGCGCAGCGCAGCAAGGCTGTCAATGTCGTGGTATACCCCCGAGAATATGTTTCCGTCCTCGTCCCTTGCTTTGTATTCAAACACCGCCATTATCTCTGCTCCATGTCCACGACGCGCGGTAGTTCCTCAAGGGTCGTGGCACCGCCAAGTACTTCCTCAATGCCGCTTTCCCTCAAAGTCCTCATTCCTTCCTTGCCCGCCTGTGTCCTGATTTCATCGTCACCGCAACCTGCAACAATCATCCTCCTTATTTCAGGCGTGATGCTCAGTATCTCATAGATCGCCTTTCTTCCGTAATAACCTGTATGATAGCAGGCGTTACAACCCTTGCTGCGGTGAAGTGTAATGTCCTTATTTGGCGGGCCCTGCAAAAAGCTAAGTTCTTCCTGTGACGGCTGGTACGTCTGCTTGCACTTGCCACAGCAGGTGCGCACAAGCCTTTGGGCCACAGCTCCCAACAGAGCGGAAGCCACCAAAAACGGCTGTACGCCAAGGTTAACCAGACGTGACACGGCGCCGACGGCGTCATTTGTGTGCAGCGTACTAAGAACAAGGTGACCCGTCAGAGCCGCGCTTATCGCGATTTCTGCCGTCTCAAGGTCTCGAATTTCACCCACGAAAATAATGTCGGGGTCCTGCCTTACTATACTTCGCAGTCCGTTGGCAAAGGTCATCCCCGCAATCGGATTTACCTGAACCTGCGTGACCCCGTTCAGGCGATACTCGACCGGGTCCTCAACCGTGACGATATTTTTCTCTGGGGTGTTTAAACTCTGCAAAACTGAATACAGCGTAGTGGTTTTGCCGCTGCCCGTAGGTCCGGTTAATAATATCATTCCGTACGGATTGCTTATCAGGTCTTTGAGTTTTTTGCTGTCGGCGGCTGAAGTGACTATATCGTCAAAGGCCCAGAGTCCTGCACTCTTGTCCAGGATTCTCATGACTATCTTTTCTCCCCCCACAGAGGGAAGCGACGATACCCTCAAGTCATATTCTTTATCATGAAACTGCACAGTCAAATGCCCATCCTGAGGCATCCTGTGCTCTGAAATATCCATATCTGTAAGGATTTTAATATGCGAGATGACTCCCTGCTGAACTGAAGAGGGAATTTCTATCGCATCATGCAGAATACCGTCGACCCTGTAGCGCACCCTGACATCGTACTCCTGCGGCTCAATATGAATATCGCTGGCTCGACCGTCAATCGCACCGTTGATTATGGAAGAGACAAGCCTTGTAACGGGGGCGTCGGCAACATTTGACGATTTAAATTTGGCCCTGCCATGCGGTGACTTCTCAGAGGGCGATTGTTTCAGCCGCAACGAGACTATGTCCTGACGGGTGACGTTTCCAACATTGAAGTGGTACATTACTGCCTGTCTTATCGCGCTGCCGGTAGCATAAAGCGGCACAACCTGGCAGCCCGTCTTGGCTTCAATCTGGTCACGAACCGCCAAATTCAGAGGAGATGCCATCGCAATGTAAAGTTTGTTACCCTCCTTCTTGACGGGAATCAGATTATGCTTGTTGACGGTCTCGTAAGAGACCATTTGTGCCGCCATCGGGTCTATCATCTCCGGCGAAAGCGTTACAAATTCGACCCCGTTACTGAACAAAATGACCTTGGTCAGCGCATCATCGCCAACAAGCTCATCCTCTTTCAGTATGTCGACTACGCTCCGTCCGGTATCCTGCTGTTTCTTGATTACACCTTGCAGAATATCCTCACCGAGGATGTTTTCCTTCGTAAGGAATGAGATTATTTCAGCCTCGTCCTGCATTATTAAGAACTGTCCTCAAAAAGCAACCGCATTTTTAGCACTCGTATCGACATCTGAGCGAGTCAACTTAAGCGATAGAAACAGACCTGCTTTTCGAAAAAAGTGTCGGATAAACTCAAGGACCGATAATAAACAGGCGGCGTCATTTAAGCGGCTAAGTGGTATGAAAAAGCTAAAGACCAAATTAAGTTCGCTTCAAAAATACTCGATAACGATTAGTAAACGATATATTGTGACAAACATAAATCTCGGATTTGCTGGCAGGATTGGCTACCGAAGATAACCTAACTTAAGCAAACTGTAAGCACTATGGAACACGAGCGCTCTAATTCATCGACCACATGCACTCGTCAGGGACAAACTGCAGACGCAACACTTCAGTTTCTGCAAGCCCTATCGCTGTCGAACTTGACGGTGGATAACCAAAGGCAGTCTTTAAAGACCGCACTCCATGTCATTGCCGAACGGTTCTCCGCAGATAACGGGTATATCCTCTCAAAGAGTGATGATATCGACCAGTTAGAGCCCCTCGCGAGTGTTCACAAAGATGGTGAAACCGAACCGGCCGATACGTTCAGCAATGCCGTGATAGAAAAGGTTCTGCAAACCGACAAGGCGATTTTAGTAAAAGATGCAATGAATAACAAAGACTTCCCTGGAGACCCCAATCTTCAGAGATTCAATGTAAAAGCAGTTATGTGTGCGCCAATCAGCACAAGCCGTGCGCCAACCGGCGTAATTTACCTGGACAGTTCACAGCAACAGTGTGACTGGGCCGAACAAGATTTAGAACTTCTTCAGTTTGTAGCCCGGTACACACAACTGGCCCTGGAAGCTGTCCGGGCAGAGCACCAAGCCGCCAAAAATCAGCGGTTGATGACAGCGGGACAGGCATCCCTAAAGATCTCACATTCAGTTAAGAACATAATACAGTTGGTCTCGGGAGCCGCTGAGGTCATAGATTTCGGCCTGCGAACCAACGAGATTCATCGGGTTAAGCGCAGTTGGAGCATACTAAAACCCAATCTCGAAAGGGTCAAAAAATTCATGCTCGATATGCTCGACTTCAGCAGAGAAAGACACCTCGAATTGGGACCATGTGAATTCAACGCCGTTATACAGAGCGCCATCGAATCGCTTAACTCTCAACTCAAACAAAAAAAGACCAAGCTTCATATCCGCATCGACCAGCAGATTCCCGTCATCGAACTGGATGGCGAGCGTATACACGAAATGGCCGCGAACCTTATACTAAATGCCATAGACATAGTGGACGAGGAAACTGGCGTCGTATCCGTCGAAACCAAATACCTCAAGGAGCAAAATGCAGTTCAACTCAGCGTAACCGACAACGGACCCGGCATCAGCGAAGAAGCTAAGGAAAAAATATTCCAGCCTTTTGAGTCCTCCAAAAATAAACTCGGCACAGGTCTCGGCCTGGCAATAGCCAAACAAATCATAGAACAGCACAATGCCGAAATCCAAATCGAATCAGAAATAGGCAAAGGCAGCACATTCAAAGTTATCCTGCCGGCAAAAGTCGTAGGCCAGGACCAATCACAGCCGCCCACCGATTGAGACCTCCTTTCTGCTCATCTTCAAATCGTGTATCTTCCCCGTGTCAACACAACCCCACCCTAATTTTCTTGCAATAGCTCCCGGCCGGTTGTAACATTAACACATACTCGCGCCTGTAGCTCAATTGGATAGAGCGTCGGTCTACGGAACCGAAGGTTAGGGGT
>CAZENQ010000054.1:0-20072 GCA_964513655.1 uncultured Pirellulales bacterium
TTCTCACAGGCCGCCGCAGTCAGAAAACTCACCGCTGAGGTCGGCCTGAAATGCAAATGATTTATTACATATCTATGAGGATGCGATGAGAACCTGGAATTTCGGAATTGTCGGTGCCGGCCTGATAGCCGACTTTCACGCAAGGGCCATCAATGATATTCCGCAGGCGAAATTGGTCGGCTTCTGCGACAACGGCTCCGGCAGAGCAAAAAAACTGGCGGCGAAATTCGACGCCAAGGCCTTCGAAAGCTATGAGGAGATGTTCAAGAGCAACGAAATAGATATCGCTACCATTGCCACGCCAAGCGGCGCCCATATGGAGCCGGCCATTGCCGCCGCCGGTGCGGGCAAAAATGTAATATGCGAAAAACCGCTCGAAATTACCTTGGAGCGAATTGACGCAATGATTGCCGCCCACCAGAGCAGCGGCACCGTTTTAGGGGGTATATTTCAATATCGATTTGACGATGCACAGGCGGTTCTGAAGGAAGCGATAAATGCCGGACGCTTCGGTGTAATTACTTACGCCGGCGTATATGTCCCCTGGTGGCGCAGCGATGACTATTACGCAAATTCCTGGCACGGCACCTGGAAATTAGACGGCGGCGGCGCGCTAATGAATCAGTCTATTCATATGATAGATATGCTGTGCGAGCTTGGGCCGCCAATTGAATCAGTCCAGGGCTTTGTGGGTAAACCGGGCCATCCACAAATCGAATCAGAAGATACCGCTGTGGTGGCCCTCCGTTTTACCAATGGCGCATTTGGTGTTATCTATGGCAGCACGGCCTCTTATCCGGGCCAGCCAAAGAGATTTGAAATCACCGGCACAAGGGGCACGGTAGTTTATTTAGAAGACAGCTTTACAGTCTGGGAGTTTGCCGAGCAAACGCCCAAGGATGAGCTGATTCGCAAACAGTTCAGCGGGGTCAAAAGTACGGGTGGCGCAGCCGATCCGTCGGCTATATCGCATCAAAATCATATGCGTAACTTCAAGGCCTTCATCGATGCTTTAGAGGGCGGCAAGGACTTTTGCATAAGTGCAGCGGAAGCGCGCGAAGCGGTTGAAGTGGTACTGGCGATATATAAATCCGCCAAGGAGCAAAAGCCAGTCAAACTCAATTGACCAGAAGGAACCAGAGATATGAAGCATTTTGAGAACACAGTATTAAAGACAGCGGTGGCTTTCGGAATTCTGATAGTGTCTGTAAGCTGCACTGCTACGGAGATGCAAGGCGAGGTGTTACGACCACCAGAGGGCGCGATTGTACTTTTCGACGGAACGGACTTTTCGCACTGGACCAAGCAAAACGGCGAACCGGCCCAGTGGAAGATTGCCGGCGGCGAGATGGAGGTCGTTCCAGGAAAAGGCAGCATTATGACAAAGCAGAAGTTCCAGGACTTCCAACTGCACGTCGAATTCAATGTTCCGCGAGCAAGTTCGGACGCCGAGGAACAAAAGGGTGGAAACAGCGGGGTGTATCTGCAGCGCCGCTACGAGATTCAGATACTGGATTCGTATGGCGTTGAGGCGAAGAACAACGACTGCGGGGCGATTTATAGGGTAAAGGCCCCGGACAAAAACATGTGCAAAAAGCCGGGCCAGTGGCAAAGTTATGACATCGGATTTCGCGCCGCCCGGTTCGCAAAAGAAAACGGGCAAACAAAGAAGACCAAAAATGCGCGCGTCACGGTGCTGCACAACGGTGTTGTGGTTCACAGCGACGTGGAAATCCCACACAAGACAGGTGCAGGGCAACAGGAAGGAGCTGAACCGGGCGCTATTTTGCTTCAGGATCACGGAAACAGAGTGCGGTTTCGCAACGTGTGGATTGTCCCGGCTGATGAAGCCCAGTAATGAAAGGAGTCGAAGGAAAAGAGCAAATGCAGCCAGCAGCAAGTGCACTTAGAATGACTTCGATGGCTACAAAACTAAAATTGAGAAAACCTTAAAAAAGAGCACTGATGAAAATTAAGGGAAGTAAGAACGTCGAAAAGCTTAGCCGCCGAGACTTTTTGAAAAGCTCGGCAGCTACTGTGGTAGCAGCGTTGGCCGGACCGACAATAGTTCCTTGCTCAGTACTGGGAGCTAACGCACCGAGTAATCGCATCACGATAGGCTGTATCGGCCTAGGCGCTCAGGGCAGCTGGATCATCAGGGATTTTATGTCACAACCTGGAGCCCAAGTTGTCGCCATCTGTGATGTCGATACCAATCACCGCGAAAATGCACAAAATACAGCAAGCCTTGCTGTGAAGTCGGCTTATAACGACTTTCGCGATTTGTTAGCGCGGGACGATATCGACGCAGTGGTTGTCGCCGCTCCAGACCACTGGCATGTACCGATTTCGATTGCGGCGGCCAAGGCGGGCAAGGACATATACTGCGAAAAACCGCTGACACTGACCATAGGCGAAGGGCGTGCTCTTTGTAATACGGTAAAACGCTACGGCAGGGTGCTGCAAACCGGCTCTCAGCAACGTTCCGACGACAGGTTTCGCTTCGCCTGTGAACTGGTCCGCAACGGCAGAATAGGCAAACTGCACACCATAAGAGTCGAGATTCCCAGAAACACTCGGCCGAACCCTCTTGATTGGCAGGTTGAAGAAGTGCCCAAAGGCTTCGATTACGATATGTGGCTTGGGCCGGCTCCATGGGCGCCATACACAAAGCATCGCTGCCATTATGAATTTCGCTTTATTTTCGATTACTCCGGCGGGCAGATAACCAACTGGGGCGCTCATTATCTTGACATAGCGCAGTGGGGCAACGGCACCGATTATACCGGGCCGGTTGAAATCGTCGGCCGGGGCCAGTTCCCAAAACACGGGTTGTTTACCACAGCCACAAAGATGAATGTGGAGTACACCTACGCCAACGGCGTTAAGCTGATATGCACTACGCGGCCAGACGATGCAAATGAGGGAAAAATCAGGTTCGAAGGGAGTGACGGATGGGTCTTCGTAAATCGCAGCCGAATAGACGCTCATCCGAAAACAATTCTTGAATCAACGATAGGACCGAATGAGACCCACCTGTACAATAGCACAGACCACAGCCAGAACTCTCTGGATTGCATCAAGCTTCGCAAGGAGCCGGTTGCCGGCGTGGAAATCGGCCACCGCTCTGCCAGCCTATGTCATCTGGGTAACATCGCGATGCTGCTCGGGCGCAAACTAAAATGGAATCCTGAGAAGGAACACTTCATTAACGACACAACAGCCGATCGCATGCTCGGACGCAGTATGCGCTCACCCTGGCGCATATAAAATTAATACAAACTCTCACACAGGAAGCTAAGGAAAGACAAGGAAGGGGGCCTAAGCAAGTTCCATTGCAAAATAGTTCTTGGCATTGTTGTAACAGATATCCTCGACCATTTGCCCCAGGAGGGGTATGTCGTTCGGCAAAAGTCCTGCTTCGACATCATTGCCAAAGATATTGCAAAGTACCCGGCGAAAGTATTCATGCCTTGAGTAGGAGAGGAAACTCCTTGAGTCGGTCGTCATACCAATGAAACGGCTCAACAAGCCCATATTTGAAAGCACTTTCATCTGTTCGGCCATTCCATCCTTCTGGTCGAGAAACCACCAGGCGGGGCCGTACTGTATTTTTCCGGGAGCCGAGCCATCCTGGAAATTGCCTATCATAGTGGCTATCACCGCGTTATCTCTCGGATTAATGTTATAAAGAATGGTCTTAGGCAATTTGCTTATTCCATCCAAGCGGTCGAGGAATCTGGCCAATGGCCGGGCTATCTCGAAATCACCGATTGAATCGAAACCGGTGTCAGGGCCGAGGTTTCTCAACATACGAGTATTAGCATTTCTAAGCGCGCCGAGATGAAGTTGCATCACCCAGCCGGCTTCCGTGTCCATCAGAGCTAACTCGAACATCATCGCTGATTTGAACTTTATGCCTTCTAAACCATCGAGTTCCTGGCCGGACCTTATCTTACTGAATATCTTTTTAATTTCGGCGTCGGTGTAGTCGTCGGCGTAAGCGGTTTCAAGGCCGTAATCCGAAAGCCGACAGCCGTTCCGATGGAAATAATCATGCCGTTCTCGTATTGCGTTAATATAGGAGGCGAAGCCGTTTATTTCGGTATCACCGGCCATTTCGAGTTTATCAATCCAGGTATTCAGGGCGGGAAGGTCTTCGACAGCCAAGCCTTTGTCAGGCCGAAAAGCAGCGTAAACTTTAACTTCAAAACCCTCATCCCGGATTTGTTTATGGTGCTCCAACGAATCGAGCGGGCCTTCCGTAGTGCAGAGAAGCTTGACGTTCGCTTTTCGAATTATATTGCGGACGCTGAACTCTGGAGTTTTCAGCATGTGACTGCAGGTCTTGTAGATTTCTTCAGCGGTATCAGGATTTAGTAGTTTATCTTCAATGCCGAAGGGGTCTTTAAGTTCCATATGGGTCCAGTGGTAGAGCGGATTTCGCAGCGTGTAAGGGACGGTCTGGGCCCATTTCCGGAACTTCTCATAGTCGCTTGCGTCCCCGGTTATGTACTTTTCGTCTATTCCGTTGGCCCTCATCGCGCGCCATTTGTAATGGTCGCCATAAAGCCATATCTGGGTAAGGTTGTCAAAATTATGGTCGGCGGCGATTTTATCTGCCGGTAAATGACAATGATAGTCGTAGATAGGCATAACCTTAGCATATTCGTGGTAAAGAGTCCTTGCGGTCTCGGTTTGCAGGAGAAAATCTTCGCTCAAAAACTGCCCGGCCATTTTGGGGTCCTTAACATGACTCTAATAAAGCTCGAATGATACCGAAATAGGAAGCCGTGGTCAACCGAATCTATAGCAGACGACTAATGGCGGGCTTAAGAAACGCCAAGTGCCAGACAAGCGGTCTGTAAGAAAAAACACCCAAAAGCACTGAACAAGCGAAAAAACTACAAAAAAATGCGCCTTTTGAGCTTTTTTGGTTCACCTAATTAAGGCAAATGTCCGAAATTTAGACTAAAGGAAAGGAGCAAAGGGCCAAAAGGGGCGTAGAAACCTCCGGGGGCTCGGAGTTTGGTGTTTATCAGCTTTTAGAAGCCTAAAGTCAGATATTGGCAGAGAAACAGGGTTACTCCGGTGAGCGCAGCTCGCGGCGACACAGGCTGAACAGGCGAATTTTTTCACAGGTTCTCGTCGTAACCCGGGGTGACAGAACAGGGTGCTAACGAAAGGAGGCGCGATGAGCAAGGCAAAAGACGTTATGACGGAAGAAACGATCAGTGTTAAGGAAGACACACCGATACTTGAGGCGGTGGAACTCATGGTCAAACACGACATCTCAGGTATGCCTGTGGTCGAAGATGACCTGACGCTGGTGGGGGTGCTGTCGGAGAAAGACGTGATAGAATTGTTTTACAACAATGCAGAAGACGAAAAGAAAACGGTCGGAGACTTTATGACCCAGCCACCGATATATTTTGATGCGGACGATAGTCTGAAAGACGTTTGTGATTTTTTGGTGAAGAACATCTTCAGAAGGGTACCGATCATCTCCAAAGGTAAGCTCGTTGGGATAATAAGTGTAAGAGATGTTCTTGAGACGGTGCTGGAAAGGAAGCGGGGGGGTGGTGCAGGGTGAGAATAGGAGGGGGTGTCGATAAATTGGGGGGAACGGCTAATTTGCGACATGGAGGGATGTCCCCGTAAGGCGGCCGAAGTAAAGAACAAATCATTCCACACCTCGTCAGAAAAGCCCTGACATTTCACGAAATGTTGGTACAGTACCCATCCATAAGATAGCGGTATGAACTAAAATTAATCAAATGCCAACGAGGCGCGTGGTGCGCATAGAAAACTAAAGGCGGTTAAGGCGAAGACTTAGTGTTTTGGTCCCGAAGGCGCAGGCAAATAACCTCCTCCTTCCCTGCGCCTTCGGCTTTTTTCATACACAGGCGGGGGTGTCCGGTGTTTAGTATTTAGCGGTTACAATTTAGGGGGCGGATGTCTGGATTTGGCAAGTGGGAAGAGGAGTCGGAATGTTCAGGCTCCGATGGTGTTTTCGATGGATAGGGCGGTGATGTAGTCGGGGAGTTTGTTGAGGGTGGGTTTGGCCTGGTAGGCGGCGATGATGGATTTGTCAGGGAAGGCGCCGTTCTGGGCGATGAGCCGGGCGGCGAGTTGTGGGAGCTGGTCATCGGAGACTCCGGGTGCGGCGAGTTCGGCGGCGGAGTCTTTTAGCTGTTGGAATTCGGAGCGGCTGTCGTAGAAGTTCAGCTGGAGCTCGAGTTCCTGGGCCAGGCCGGAGGGGATACGATCGACGGTGTACTGGATGCCGACGGGGTTGTACATTTCGATTCTTTCGGCAATGAAGGCGAGGCAGGCGTCGAGGTAGGCATCGTATTTGTTGCGGTTGAAGCTGCCGAAGCTGCGGTTCTTGAGTTCTTCGCGAAGGAGGTTTTCTGCAGTTTCTATGAGGCAGGGCTTGTTTGCGACGAGGAGGTCGTGGAGGGCTTCGTAGTAGGCGTTCAGAAGTAAGCTTGTTTGGTTCATTGGCGCGTTACCTCGCTCCCTTCAGTGGTAGTTTAGACGGTGTATGAGGTTGAAGCGGTTTCGCCGCCCCGGCCGGTCCAGTTTGTGTGGAAGAACTCGCCGCGAGGTCTGTCAACGCGTTCGTAAGTGTGGGCGCCGAAGTAGTCGCGCTGTGCCTGTAGGAGGTTTGCAGGGAGTCGTTCGTGGCGGTAGCCATCGTAGTAGGCGAGGGCCGAGGTCATGGCGGGTACGGGGATACCGAACTGGATGGCGGTAGTAACAACACGTCGCCAAGAAGCTTGGGCCTTTTCGACGGCGTCTTTGAAGAAGGGGTCGAGGAGGAGATTGTCGAGGTCGGGATTTTTGTCGAAGGCGTCTTTTATTTTGCCGAGGAAGACGGAGCGGATGATGCAACCGCCACGCCACATAAGGGCGACGCCGCCGTAGTTGAGGTTCCAGTTGTATTCGGCGGCGGCGGCATGCATGAGCTGGTAGCCCTGGGTGTAGCTTACGATTTTGGAGGCGTAGAGCGCCTGACGGAGGCCGTTGATGAAGTCATCCTTGTCGCCGGTAAATTCGGGTTTGGGTCCTGAGAGGACTTTCGAGGCGGCGGCGCGTTTTTCCTTGAGGGCGGAGAGGCAGCGCGCGAAGACGGCTTCAGCGATGAGGGTGAGGGGCTGGCCGAGGTTGAGGGCCTCGATGCCGGTCCACTTGCCGGTACCTTTTTGGCCTGCGGTATCGAGGACGAGGTCGATTACCTCATTGCCATTTTCGTCTTTGAAGCCAAGGATGTCGCGGGTGATTTCAATCAGGTAGGAGTTCAGCTCGCCCTTATACCATTCGGCGAAGACATCGTGCATTTGCTGGTTTGTGAGCCGCAAGGCCTCTTTCATCAATTGGTAGGTTTCGCAAATCATCTGCATGTCACCGTACTCGATGCCATTGTGGACCATTTTGACGAAGTGTCCCGCGCCGTTTTCGCCGACCCAGTCGCAGCATGGTTCGCCGTCGTCGGTTTTTGCGCAGATGGCCTGGAAGATGGGTTTTAGGTGCTGCCAGGCCTTTGGCGAGCCGCCGGGCATAATTGACGGGCCGCGGAGCGCTCCTTCCTCGCCGCCGGAGACGCCGGTACCGATGTAGAGTTTGCCCTTGCTTTCGACGTACTCGGTTCGCCGCATGGTGTCGGGGAAGTGGCTGTTTCCGCCGTCGATGATAATGTCACCATCTTCGAGGGCGGGCAGAAGCTGTTCGATGAAGGCATCGACGGGCGGGCCGGCCTTCACCATGAGCATGACCTTGCGGGGAGGTTTTAGATTTTCGGCAAGCTGTTTGATGGATTTGCAGCCGATGATGTTTTTTCCCTTTGCCCGGCCAGTGATAAAGTTGTCAACTTTTGCAATGGTGCGGTTGTAGCAGGCGACGGTGAAGCCCTTGCTTTCCATATTGAGGATAAGGTTCTCACCCATTACCGCCAGGCCAATCAGGCCGATGTCTGCTTTTGCCATTTTGTATCACCCCTTTATAAATCGTATCTGGTATCTCGCATCTCGTATCTCGTGCTATTTGTCTGGTATAGTTGGTATAGTTCCATCAGCGAGTCTGTAAAGTTGTTCGCCGGCGTTTTGTACGAGCAGTATACCCTTGTCTTCTTTATTTCGGTAATTGGGTATATCAATCTGGTCCGGGTTTATATAGCCCAGGTTTACATCCCGACAGCGCTGCCTGTCGATGCCGGTGGCCAGTGCGACATTGATTCTCGGCCTTTCGATGCCGTCGGTATAAGTGCCGATGCCTTTGACGTGTGTCGAGTGAGCCAACACGGCCCGCGGGATATCGGTGAACCTATCCATTTGTTTTAGAAAATAATCTCGCGTGTGATAGCCGATTTTATCAATAAACTTTCCGTGTGTGAAGGAGATTTCGATGATGTGGGGGGCGTAAATGATTAGTGTTCCGCCGTCAGCGATGACGGGTTCGAGCTTGTACATGACCTTTCCGGCCGTCCACATGTCGTCGTACATCTTAGGCGCTATGCCGAGGACGGTTTTAAAGGGTTTGGCTTTATGAACGATGTGGACTTTAGCCGAGAGGTCGGCTGCCTTTTGCCAGGTTTCGGCGCAGTCGCCGATAAACAGTCCTTTTAGTTTGTCTTCGACAGCCACTATGGCAAAGAGCTTGTGAGGCATGTTTATAAACGAAGCTGCTTTTTCAACCACGCGCCGGGTTGGTGTCTGAATGTTGCCGTTGATGCGAGGGTTTGTAATGACGGCGCCGAGCCAGTGAAAGAAGTTTATTATTTCGGCGCCTGCGATTCCGGGGAAGATGTACTTGTGCCCGCCGGAGAAGCCCACAACTTCGTGTGGGAAAACAGGGCCCAGGATGAAAAACTCATCGTAATCGAAAATCAATTTGTTGATGGCTACGTTGACCTGTTCGGAGAACAGGCCATTACTCAACTGTTTAATTTCAGCGGCGGAGATTTGGCCGATGGAAGTAAATGTTTCAGGCTTTTGCCATTCATGGTTGAAGAAGTTTACGGATGCGTATATGGTTTTGCGTTGTTTGGCGGTCACCGACAGCCTGGCGCAGATTTGGCGGGCGCTCATCGGCTGATGAGTGCCGAGGGCAATCAGGACATCAAGGGCCTTTGCTTTTTGGTCGAGACAGGCATAAATGGCTTTGAATATTTGCCCGACCGGGCCGGAGCGAGTGTTGTCGGGAATAATCACTAAAACCCGTCTGCCCGTGTAGTCATTCTGAGCGAAGAATTCGGCGATTACCTCATCGGCTTGGGAGTCGCTGAGGAAAGCATCCGAGCTTTGTCTTTCAATGAGCATTTTGTTTTCCCCAAGGAGGCGTTTCGGGCAGGTGCGCATCAAATTCTGCGATTAGTTTTTCTTCGTAGCTTCCGGCGTAGCGGCCGTTGATGAACATGTCAAGGGCCTCATCGTGGAACCTTTTCCAGCTTTGTGTTTCCTCGCCGGGGATGATTGGGTAAAAGAGGGCGTCGTTTGTCTTGGCAGCTCGCATGTCGCCGGGGGCGTCACCAATCATCAGGACGTGGTCTTTTTCATACCTTCCGGCCGTGGCGTAGCTGAGGTGTTCGGCTTTTTTTCCCATTTCCTGTCCGGCGATTACATGGGCGTATTTCGCGATGTCGTGCTCGGCCCACTCGCGCGCGAGGGCTTCGCAGGGCGTGGCTGAAACGACGATAATGTCGGCGAATGGTTTTATTTTTTCAAGGGCCTCGCGAACGTACGGGAAGGGGGGCATGTCTTTTACGATTTCTTTTATGGACCAGTTGACGCGTTCGCTCCAGTCGAGTGCATTCTGAAGCTCGTGTTTGGCATCCGTGTCTGAGGCGGCGTCGACGGCCTTTTTGAGGCCATCATTACTAAGCGTGCTCTTGGGGTCGTCGACCCAGGCGAAATAGTGCGGAAACCGTGGGACCCGGAAACTGCGTGCTTTTACCATTGGATGATTCGGGAGAAGCTCCGAGATTATACGCTTTGTAGTTTTGTGACGGTTTGCCCCACGTGTTTTGGAGAACAGATCGGCAAACTCCTTGCATTGACGGGCGGCCTCGGCCACGAGCTGCAAGCCGAAATAAGCAATCATCCAGGGACAGAAACATTCGCGCTGCTTGATTCCCATGGTGTCGAAGACGGCGCCGTCCGAGTCGATGCCGATGAAGAACTTCTTGGTTGGGTTAAATTCTTTAAGCGGTTTTGCGGGGTCGGTCATTTTGCTCTCCTAAAGGATTTAGACTCCACTGAAGGCGGAAAATCCACCGTCGATGGGGATAACGGTTCCTGTGACGAATTTCGCGGCGTCGCTTATGAGCCACAAGACCGTTCCGAGGAGGTCGTCAGGTTCGCCGAATCTTGCCATAGGTGTATGGTCGACGATTGTCTTTCCTCGGGGTGTGAGTTCACCGGTTTTCTCATCTGTCAAGAGGAACCGGTTTTGCTCGGTGAGAAAGAAGCCGGGCGCGATGGCGTTGACGCGGATACTTTCTGAATAGTTTTGGCACATGTGGACGGCGAGCCACTGCGTGAAGTTGCTGACGGCTGCTTTAGCGGCGGAGTAGGCGGGGATTTTTGTCAAGGGGCGAAAGGCGTTCATGCTGGAGATATTCAATATAACTCCGCTGTCGTTTTTGGCTATTTCCTGGCCGAAGACCTGAGACGGCAGTAGTGTTCCGATGAAGTTCAATTCGAAAACGGAGCGGACAGCATCGGTCGGCAGGTCGAAGAACGACAGGTCAGGGGAAGTAGTGGCCTCTTTTTTGTTTCCGCCGGCCCCGTTTATCAGGATATCAACCTCGTCAAACTCAGCGATTATTTTGTCCCTCGCGGCCTCCAGAGTATCTTTCTGTAGAACATTGCATTTTATGGCGATTGCGGTGCCGCCGTCGGCTTTAATTTTCTGGACGACCTTGTTTGCGGCGTCTTCGCTTAGGTCCAAGACGGCAATTTTTGCCCCGGCTTTAGCCAAGGCCTTAGCTATTGCGCCGCAGAGGACACCGCCAGCTCCGGTAATTGCAGCCACTTTATCCGTCAAATCAAACGAACTTTCCATTTCATGTTCCTTATACTATTGTCACATAAAGATAGGTTTTATGTGACGTTTGTAAATATTTTCTGTTACGTTCGTTGCGATTATATCCCGGTATTTTTCGAGGGCGTTTAGAAAATCATCGCCCATCTCAGCGGCGATTTTGTAAGCTACGTGCAGAAGCTGACGGAGATGGGGGTTATACCTACTGGAGGACTGGTCATGGCATAATGCGCCTGCGAATTCTTCGCCGCTCCAGCGGTCGACAACTTCGGGTTCGGGGAGTTTATCTTTGTCGATATCAATGACCGCAGCGTATGGGGCGCATAGCTCGTCGAATCGTGAAAGGGCCTGGTAGTAAATTTGTTTGGCGATTGATAAGCCGTCCGGGCCTGCAATAGCCAGGGCGGCGAGCTCTTCTAACCAGGTGGTGCCGGCGGTCTTGATGTGCAGGCCCGCGTCGAATTGCTTCAGGGCCTTGTTTATCGAGGGGTAGATAGAGAGCTTGTCACTGCCGGAGTGTATACTTAGTTTCAAATTCTCGGGCAGGGAGAATTCACTAATCGCAAAGTCAATAACCGCTAAATCCTGTTCAAACTCTCTTGCAAACCGGTCGACATCGCCGACGTAGTCAACACCCTTGTTGAATCGGCCGGTGAATTTCGGAGCTATCGTCTGGGCGGGGATATTCTCGTCGGCGATGGCGGCAAGGATAAGGAACAATTCAAGTGGCGTTTGCGGCCGGTCGGCCTCATCTATTGAGATTTCAGTAACAAAATTGTCTGCGCCTTTAGCAGCTTCTATATGTCGGTAGATTTGTGCGGCCTTTTTAACGGCTGAGAGGAATTGGTGTGCGACTGCCTGGATTTGCTCTTCTGTAACATCAAAGGTTCTGTCAATGTTAGGAATCGTCAGGGAGCCGAGATACTTTCTACAATTGCCGGTGAAAGTGGTAATGCCTTTTTCATCAGCAGGCTGGCCGATGAGGTCGGCGACGTCGACAGTAAAAAAATCGCTTGAATCGATGAACATATCAACATTGCTGAGGTTAATGTGGTCCGCATCTACATAATACAAATCACTCCAGCCGAGTGCCTTAACAGCCTCATCCGCTTCGGCACGGACATCGGCTGGTTCGGTTTTGGTTATCGTGTGTTCGCGGTGAGATTTGTTCCATACAGGGGCAACAGCTACGCCACTTTTTTTTGCATCGATTATGGCCTGCAGCAGGGCTTTGCCCTGTCGGGCGAATCGGTCACCAATTCCAAATGAATATTTTTCCAAAGGCATATTAAAACTTAAACCAGAAGGATATTTTTCATTGTTTAGGCGCTGCTACATGTACTTTGGCAACTTTTTTTCGAGCGGTTTTCTTTCGAACCTCATAAAGACGGGCAGGCCATCATCTCCTATAGTGATTGGCGCCTCGCCTCTAACCAAGGGGCGAACATAATCGCGCATCGCATCGGTTATGTGATTGCCGCTATCGTTTATGTACTCGGGCGGGACTTTCTTTTCACCGTTAGCAACTTCTCTTAGTTCCACAAGGCCAGTTGTACATTTGTACTGCGGTTTATCCTGTCGAACAAGTGTTACCATCTTGCCGTTTTCACCATCGAGGGCGGCCTTGACTGCCATTTGCCCGCACATATAGGCCTCGTTGACGTCGGTCAGTGAGGCAAAGTGCATGGCGCTTCGCTGATTTGTTCCGAGTCTGTTGCCGCGGACCTTTATACCGACCTGGTCTTCAATAACGGTTTTTAACATATCAGCGAGGCCGCCGAGCTGGGCGTGGCCGAAGGCGTCTGTTCCGAATGCGCCTTTGTCTGCGGTAATATACTCGCCTTTTTCATTTTTAAGCCCTTCACCTGCGACAATGAAAACTCTGCCAAAGGCTTTGAGGACTTCCTTGACATCACTGACGAGTTTATCAAAGGAAAAGGGTGCTTCGGGCATATATATAAGATGCGGCGCATCCTCAGGGCAGCGTGAAGCGAGTCCGGTAGCGGCAGCAATCCAACCTGCGTTCCTACCCATTGCCTCAAGGATGGTGCAGGTATCGTGCGTATATAATGCTTCGGTGTCTCTTCCCGCCTCCATTGCACACGTGGCAACGTATTTGGCGACACTGCCGTAGCCCGGGCAATGGTCAGTGAAGGCGAGGTCGTTATCGACGGTCTTGGGAATACCGATACAAACCAACTCATAGCCGCTGTCGGCGGCGAGGGTGTTGACCTTGTCGGCAGTGTCCATTGAGTCATTTCCGCCGGCATAGAAGAAGTAACGGATGTCGTGGGCACGGAATACGTCGAGTATTCTCTCGAAATCGGCTTTGGATTCTTCGAGCGATTTTAATTTGTACCTGCATGAGCCAATGGCGGCAGCGGGCGTTTGCTTTAATGCTTCGATGGTCTGTGGTTTTTCGGCAGAAATATTGAACAAATCTTCATTTAACACGCCCAATATACCATTGGTTGCGCCCAATACGGAGCCGATTTTGCCTGACTTGAGTGCCTGCTGGATTACACCGCAGGCGCTTGAGTTAATTACCGCGGTCGGCCCTCCGGACTGGGCCACAACGGCGTTTGGATTCTTGGTCATTTGTCTTGCTCCCGTGAATTCTCACTTGTTTAGCAGCACGATAGTCTACTTTATTTTTGATTCGCGGGCAAACTCGTAAAGAATTTTCCCTAATTGACCACCTCGGCCATCACCTGCAAGTTTTCAATTGGTGTGCCGGGAGAGACACCCCCGCCGGGCGATATCAGGAGCGGGCCGAAGTCGGTGACCTTCTGCAGCAAGTCCTGCGCAGCTCGACGGACCTGCTCGGCCGAGCCACGAACGAGGACATCAAGCGGTGGGATATTTCCCATTAGCACAATATCAGGGCCGAGAAGTTCCCTTGCCCGTTCGACATCAATTTCGTGACTGAAATTAAACACATCCATACCTATAGTTGAAAGGCCCCTGAATATATTTTCGTTAGGAGTGTCGTTGTGGTAAATGTGAATCAAATCAGGGAAACTGTCGAATATCCGGCGCAGCAACGGCAGTGCAAATTTTTCGGCATCGTCAGGGTTTAGCATGCCGACAACGTCATCAAGGACCAAGACACCGATAGGACTATCCATCCTTTTAAGCTGGCACTGGAGCCAGCGAATACATAAATCGGTCGTTTTTTCCAGCAACGAGATGCAGTTTTGGGGCTCGGTCTTTGTGGTAAGTAGTAGCTCCGTTACGCCGAGCAGATGCGAAGCAACTGCGAGCGGCCCTCTTGCGGCGGCCATGCGTGGAGTGAGTCCTTTTGGTTCCAAGGCAGGTATAACCGCGTCATATTGTCTGAGGATAACAGGCATCAGGCCGTCTGTTTCCGGGTCGGGCACATCCGCTTCAAGCAGAGCAAGCAGGCCACCGGTGTAGTGCCTTACGGCCGGTGGAGAATCCTCGCTCCATTGAATTGGCACGGCCCATCCGCTGGGTTCGGCAGCCATTCCAAATTCGACCCATGCGCCCGGTACAAACGCTACACCGGGCAGGTCTTCAAGGGCCTTGAAATAGGCATCGAGCCAGGTTTGCCGGTCGAAGTAGAAATCAAGCGTATTAACACCGGCGTAGCCGGGCAGCCAGGGGGAGTCAATGATGAGCGCAACCATTGTTTGGTCTTTTGCTTTGTTGCGGACTATGGTTTCGAACTTAGCCAGTGTTTGTTGATAAGGCTTTTGTTCCATTGTTTGTTTTGCTTACCATAATTATTTTATAAAGCCAATCAATCGCGGAAGTATCAGCGAAATTTGTGGCACGTACGTACATATCAGCAGGACAACAATCATAGCTGCGAAAAAGGGGAGCAAGTGGCGAATTATTTTGGTCACGGTTGTATTAGCTATTCCGCAGCCGAGGAACAGGCACGTGCCAACCGGCGGAGTGCAGAGCCCGATGCACAAATTCATAATCATAATTATGCCAAAATGCAGGGGATGTATGCCGAGATTCTTAACCACTGGCAGAAAGATGGGGGTGAAAATCAGGACAGCCGGGGTCATATCCATAAACGTGCCAACAGTAAGTAATATAAGATTTATGATAAGCAGGATAGCCACTTTATTATCAGTTAAGCCGAGTAAAAAGGCACTGATATTCTGTGGGATGTTCTGGTAAGCCAAGAACCAGCTCATTGCCATTGAAGTGGCGATTAAAATCATTACGACCGCCGTAGTGACTGCGCATTGGAGTACTATAGCCGGCAAATCCTTTATTTTCACTTCCCTGTAAACAAAAACCGACAGAATGAAGGCGTAAACAACGGCAATGGCGGAGGCCTCGGTGGCGGTAAAAATGCCTCCGAGAATTCCTCCCAATACAATGATTACGAGCAGCAGGGCGGGGACAGCTTTTACGAAGCGTACCACACCGTCCTTTAATCCGAAACGCTCACCTCTGCCGTAGTTGCATCGGGCCGAGATTATGCCGGCGACCACCATAAGTGCCAACCCAACAAAGATTCCAGGTAAAATGCCGGCGATAAAGATAGCGGCGATGGAAACCATTCCGCCGGTTGCAAGGGAGTAAACAATCATTACGTTGCTTGGCGGAATGAGAAGGCCGGTGGTTGCGGCGGTTATGCTGATCGACGTGTTGAAATCCCTGTGATATCCCATTTTGTTCATCAGAGGAACCATAAATCCGCCCACGGAGGATACCGCCGCCGCCGCGGAGCCCGAGATGGAGCCGAAGAGCATACAGGTCATAATATTGACGAAAGCCAGTCCGCCACGAAATCTCCCGACTATAACATTGGCAAAATCGACCAGGCGTTTTGCAATGCCGCCGCGTCCCATTAACAGGCCGGACAGGATGAAAAAGGGTATCGCCAAGAGTGCGAAGCTGTCGATGCCGGTAGCCATCTTCTGGGCTATTATCAGAAACGATGGGAGATTGCCGATTACAAGAACACTCAGCAGGGTTGAGATACCCATGCAAAATGCCACGGGGACGTTCAGTACCAGCAATAGAACGAAAGTTACAATTAACACTGAAATCGCAATCGTCGCCGTGCTCATAAACGGTTCCCTCAATCCATTGCGGCCGTTGATTCAAAATCATGCGGCTGTTCAATGTATCTACCTTCGAGAAGCGCAACGATCCTTTCGATAAAAAACTCTACACTGTACAGGACGAGGAAAAATCCGCTGATAGGCAGGGCCAGATAGACATGCCACATCTTTAGCCCAATTTTAGCCCCTAATGCCGGTGGGATTTGGTTCGTCTGCAAAGTAATCCTGACAAGGTTGATGCCTCCTATCACGAGGACAAGCAGTGAAAATACAGCCACACAAAAGAATACAAATAATTCGACGCAGAGGCGTTTTTTTGCTGAGAGCTTCAGAACAAAATAGTCAATCCCCAGATGCGCACCACGATTAAGCGCAACAGAGGCGCCGAGCAGTCCGACCCAAATCATCAAAAACGTCGCGAGCTCTTCGGTCCAGTCGCTCGGGTTCCTCAAGACATAACGGGTAAAGACCTGCCAGACAACATCCACGACCAAGACACCCATGGAGACGGTGACAAGCACTTCCAGGCTGCGATCCAGGATTTTTTTTACCTTAGAGAACATGTGCTATTGGACTTGTTTAATTCTATCTGCCAGCTCGCCTATTTGTGTGCCTTCGAATTCGCTCCACATTGATTTTACGGCGTCACGGAAGGGCTTTTTGTCCGGCCGGATTATTGTCACACCGGCCTTTTCGACCTGGTGAAGGTTTTCTTTTTCCTTCTCGGCCCAGAGCTGTCGCTGGAAGGCGACGGACTCGTCGGCAGCTTGTTGCAAGATGGCCTGAAACTCCGGAGAGAGCTTATTCCAAACCATAGTACTTATCAGCAGGACATCCGGAGGGCGGGTGTGTTCGTCAAGTATGTAATACTTACAAATCTCGTAATGCAACGAAGTATAGAAACTGGGCGGATTGTTTTCGGCGCCGTCCACAACACCCTGCTGCAAAGAAGTATAAAGCTCACCCCAGTCAATAGGGGTGGCGGAGGCACCCATGGCTTCAATCATCTTGATGGCCATATTGCTTTTCTGGACGCGGATTTTCATGCCGGCCAAGTCAGCCGGCGTGTTGACGAGTCTGTTACGGGTATAGAAACTGCGCGCGCCCGCATCATAAAAGCACAGGCCTTTGAGGCCGACACTTTGGCCGGCGGCGAGAAGCTCTTTTCCTACGGGGCCGTGCAATACTCGCCAGTAGTGCTCTGAATCCCTGAAAAGATAGGGCAGACCAAGTACCTTGACCTGGGGGATGAAGCTTTCCAGCGGCGACGAGGAGGTCTTGGTCATATCCAAAGCGCCTATCTGCAACTGCTCGATGCACTCTCGCTCGGAGCCTAATTGCTCACTGGGATAAATATCCATCCGCAACCTACCTGCGGACTTTTCGGCGACCTTATCCGCCATAAATACCATAGCTTTGTGGACCGGGTGGTTCGTGTCCAGACCGTGAGCCAGTTTTAACGCCTTCACGTCCGGAGACTTCTTGCCACACCCTGAAAAGGTTCCAAGGCTCAAACACGTGACGAGTGAACAACAAACAATAACTTTTTTCACGAAACCTCCTGAACCAAGAAATAATTTAAATGATTTTCTTCATAATCTCTTAATCTATCAAATTACACTCTGGCAATGTCAAAAAGCTATTAATCGCAGGTGCAGGCATTATAAATAAAATGTGGGCAAAGACAAGGAATGAGAAAATTTGTGCTTGGATATTGAATATACCCATAAACCCAAAAGCAATTAGTGGGTCGGATGGTATGAAATCGGGGCGACAGGACTTGAACCTGCGACCTCGTGACCCCCAGTCCAAATAGGGCGTTTGTAAGTATTTGTGGTAAAAACGTTTATGACTGTTAACAAAAGACTTATGAAACGAAAGCAGAACGAAAGAAACACTAAAGAAGCAGCTTTGGTGAAGATTTTGGTGCAGATTGGTAGTTCACGCGATCTAAAATTAAACGAGTTCAGACTGATTCATCGTCGAAGTAGCCTGCACTTGGAAGTGTCATTAAAAAAATGTAAAAAACAAAAAATAACCGAATATTGTGGCTTGACAACAGTCGTTCCATATCAGCCCGGTTGTAAGTATTTCCGCAGCAATTTATATTTGATGAAACGACGAAAATATTTCAGTTTCCGCGATATACGACGGTAAAGACAGCTTTTGACGTGATTTTTCTGAAGTGATTTGCTCCAAATGACAGAACCATATCTCGCGTTTTTTTTCCATTTATAGTCAACAATACGAGCCCCTCTTCTTATATATGCGTAGATTAGTCGTTTTCGTTGAGTGGGAACGCTTCCAGCCAGTTCCAAACTACCGATCTCCCGCGCTCTTTTCTCAGCAGCATCCATTAGAGCTGAGAAGAGTCCCAACATCCGAAAAGCTGGATGGACGGCGACCTGACTGACCTCAGCAACTCCTGACTGGCGATACCACCATGAACCACCAGCGTTTTCAGGTGGTGTGATAGTAAACGCTCCAACAATTTGATGGCCTATCTCATAAACCCAGACCTCCTTACCCTCAATCCTTCGACGAGTCGTTTCTTCATCCTGACCGCTGGGAAGGTAGTTCACCCCCTTTTTTGCCCTAGCCCTGTAACAAATGTCCAAGAAATCTGTCAGTTTTCCAATCGACTCTTCATCCGAGTTATCCAGCAATCGAATTGGTAATTTTTTGTGCATTTTTTAGAAAAGCAATTTTTGATAAAGCTTTTGTGTCTTAGCGACCATCGCAAAGTGACAGAAACTAACTCTCAGCCCACCTTCTTGATTCCCAGCCCATTCGTTTTCTAAGTGCGGAATCATTTATCAATCGAATCAGAGCCCCGACAAGAGCAGAAGTATCGGTCGCAAGCACAATCGGACGGGAGCGCACATATTTAGTTAGCAAAAGGTCCTGGTCACCGTCAAATCCTGCTGAAATGACAGCTTTACCGCAAGCCGCTGCCTCAAACATAACCGAACCTCCGGAAAGACTTACCAAAATATCTAATGAATTTAGTACCTGTGGAATGTCATTTCGCCTGCCGCTAAAAATCACTTGCTTATCTAAACCTCTTTCAATGATGAACCGCTTTAACTGCTCAAAGTAGCCCAGATGGTGGACCTCACCAATCAAGAAAAACGTGATGTTTTTATCAGATTTTCTAACTACTTGTTCCACTGCTTGAAGAAATACTAATTGGTGTTTCGAAGGATCGATGCGCCCCACGATGCCAACTAGTACATTACCAAACGGTGAATAATCCTGTCTCAAGACTTTCTCCTGGTTATCTACAGGTCTAAATAAACTCAAGTCCACACTATCATGAATGCGTGTTATCTTTTCCGGGGCAATTCCTGCGCAAAGCAAATTTCGCCTTATTCGCCTTGAGATGGCGATAATTGCTGTGGCCTGATTACAGCGATGCTTGCGAACATTGTCTACGCTGATCGGTGTTCGGACATGAAGCACCGAGGGAATTTGAAGTCTTCTTGCGACCCAAATCATATAGCCACTGAGCCAAAGGTCAGAACTATGAACTAAAACAATCTCATGTTTCTTAGCAAACGTAACAAGGTGTTCGGCATCCCAATAGCGATAAAGCCCGGAGGGAAACTTTCGCCATGAACGCATAGAAAGAATACTTGTTGCGATGCCATGATTCCGTATTTTATTAAAGAACTGGCCATCCTTGACGCAGACTACAATCGGGTCATAGCTATGTTCCAGGTTAGTTACAAGATAGCAAAGCTGCCTCTGGCTTCCACCTATAGAACCGCTACGGGACAAATAAAGAATTCGTTTCATTCAACTGCGATTTCCCATTTAAATGCTTACAGAACATAATTCTCTCCATACGACATCAATGTTTTTACAAAAATCAACTTGAATCATCAAGAATTTTTTTGGACATTCCATCCAGTTTCAATAGGATGGTCGAGTAGACGTAATATAATTCTTTCACGTAGGCATTCTTTGTATTCCCTG
>CAZENQ010000055.1:0-18624 GCA_964513655.1 uncultured Pirellulales bacterium
AGATTATTGAGGCGGTAAAGGCGGGCAAGATTCGACATTTCTTCTTTATTGGCGGTTGTGACGGCGCCAAGCCCGGACGCAATTACTTTACAGAGTTCGCGGAAAAGGTTCCGGATGATTGCGTAATATTGACGGCGGCCTGTGGAAAGTATCGGTTAAATGCCCGCGATTATGGTAATATCGATGGGATTCCGCGTTTGATTGATACCGGCCAGTGCAATGATTGTTATTCGGCAATCAAAATTGCAACGGCCCTTGCCGGTGCGTTTGATTGCACTGTAAACGAGCTGCCTCTTTCGTTCGTAGTATCATGGTATGAGCAAAAAGCGGTTGCGATTCTGCTGACCTTGCTGTATTTGGGGATAGAAAACATAAAGCTCGGTCCGAGCCTGCCTGCGTTTATCAGCCCGAACGTATTAAACGTACTGGTAGAGAAGTTCAATATCGGCCCGATTGGTAATGTCGACGAAGATATGGCAGAGATGCTCAAATAAATGTAATTAGTGAGAGATGACGAGTATGGTTTTGCGAAACATCGTGAAAATAGACGAAGCCAAGTGCAGCGGTTGTGGTCAGTGTATCGATGCCTGCGCCGAAGGTGCCATAAAGATAATTGACGGCAAGGCAAAGCTCGTCAGTGAGGTTTACTGTGACGGCCTTGGGGCCTGTCTCGGTACCTGCCCGGAGGATGCAATTACTATTGAACAACGTGAAGTGGCCGAGTTTGATGAAGAAGCCACCAAAGAACATCTGGCCGGGGAAAAAGCTGCTGATGCACCGTCCGATTTTGTCTGTCCTGGTATGATGGCCAAAGAGCTCAGGGCAAAAAGTGAATCGACCGGCCCTGAAGCGACGGATGTTCCGTCGCGGCTCAGCCACTGGCCGGTTCAGTTGAAATTGGTTGCGCCGGAGGCCCCCTATTTCGCCGGCGCCGATTTATTGCTTGTCGCCGATTGTGTGCCGTTTGCAATGGGCGATTTTCACAATAAGTTTCTGAAAGACCATAGCATCGCTGTGGGTTGTCCGAAGCTGGACGACCCCGAGTTTTATATCGAGAAGCTGGCGAGAATATCACAGGCCAACAAGCTCAGCAGCCTCACTGTAATTCATATGGAAGTGCCCTGCTGTTTCGGCCTCACGCAAATCGCTCGCAAAGCAATAGCGTGCAGCGGCGTGAAGATGGCTTTTGAGGATATTACAATTGATTTGAAGGGCAATGTCAGTAAGAGTGAAACCATAGAAGATTAGCGACCGGCTCGCCGGCAGCAAGTTGTGGGACAATCTGCACAACATTTTGCACTCCAAGCCATAATATTGCGGGAAAATCAGGCTTTAGGGCTGTTTTTTGTAAATTATCCTTCAAAACAGTAAAAAAATGCGGAATTTACGGAACAGAAGGCCGGTTTTGCGCATCTTAAAACAGTAAAGAGTGAGATTTTAAGATTAAGACCGGCTTTTTGGGCGAAAATAGGGTCTGGCTGGCGCTCGTTTGGGTGCCAAGGGGGACCTTACCAGCGAAGACAAAAGGGACCGAAAAGTTAATAAGACACCGGACTCGGATGGCACGGAAGTAAAGTGGAAGAGATGGTATTTGGGGCGGAGTGGAAAAACTGCTTGACGGGATTATGTACGGTGTGGTACAATAAAGTACTCGCAGGAGCAGCAAGCAATGTAGTGGTATTTGTAACACACCCTTAAAAGTTGTAACATTTAGAATTAGAGTCAGAAACAGAAGGAGTATTGTAATGAGCACACGGCAGAAGGGTTTTACATTAGTGGAGCTTTTGGTGGTAATAGCGATTATTGCGCTATTGATGTCCATCTTGATGCCGGCGCTGGCAAGGGTAAGAAATCAGGCCAAGAACGTACTCTGCCAGTCCAACCTCAGACAATGGGGCGTCTGCTTTGGTATGTATGCCGATGATTGGGAGGGCTCTGCCCCGCGAGGCTGGTGGCCTGGTGGTACTCCGACGCCGGGTCCATTTAACACGGACTATTGGATGGAGGCCCTGCGGTCGTGTTACGGTAATTCGCACGAGCTGCGATGCTGCCCTACCGCGACAAAATCGGGTACCGAGATTGGCCAAGGCGCGTATGGAGGAAATGGTACCTTTATTGGCTGGGGTACATTTGCCGGTGAGTGCGGTGAGCCCTCGACCATGTGGGGTGTTATGACCGCTTGTGATTATGGCAGTTACGGGATGAATGCCTGGATTTGCAACCCGCCGAGAGGGGCGCCTAAGTTTGAGTCACATGACGTGGCCACGAATAACTGGAGGACATTTACTGTCAAGGGCGCAGCAAAGGTGCCGCTGCTCGGGGATGAGCAGTGGATTGATTGCTGGCCCGACGCCAAAGATGAAGTTCCGTTATGGGACGGCGAGCCCTGGGGACCTTATGCCGATTCCAGCCATATGGTACGTATTTGCATCAATCGGCACAGCGGGTTTGTAAACTGGGTCTTTATGGATTATTCAGTAAGGCCCGTCGGACTTAAGGAATTATGGTACCTTAAGTGGCATCGATACATCGATTTCGACCTGGCCCCGCCAAAGGAGGAGTTCGACAGTGCCGGCGACGGCTGGATGAGGCGGTTTAGGGATTACGATTTTGGTCGATAACCGCTGGAGAAAAAAAGGCCGGCCAATCGAGGCCGGCCTTTTTTATCGTTCACGTCTAAGAATAAACAGACAGCTTGCCAAGTAACGAGTTTTTGGGGGTCGTGAAAAGATTTGCCGGGTGTGGGCGCTAATAGATAATCGCAGTCGCCTCTTCTATCTTATCGATGACCTCAGTGGCGTCAGCCGGATTGGATATGCAGCCGTCAAAACCTTTCTGTAAAAGCGCCGCAGACTCAGATTCGCTTAACTGGTTTGCAAGGGCTATTACCTTGATGGTTTGCAGCTCCTCATTGGCCCGGATGCTCTTGCATATATCCGTAGCGTTTACACCTTCGGCCAAAAGGCTTATCAGTAATACGTGCGGCGCGAATCTCCGGGCGACAACACCCCCTTGGAAATTGCTCCGTACGGTTTGCACTTCGTAATCCGCTTTGGCTCGCAGTGCATCTGCCAAGGCCGAGGCTCCGTCGCTGTCTACGATAAGGACCCGTGTCTTGCCGGCGGCAAGTGCTGCAGCAGGCATATTATGCAGCTTCATAAAGCGAGTCAGCTCACTGACGGGAATTCGACGGTCCTTGCTGCCCGGTATGCGGTAGCCCTTCAGCTGACCGCTGTCGAACCATTTCGAAACCGTTCGAGGCGCGACGTTGCAAATTTTCGCCACATCGCCGGTCGTCAGTACGTTCTTTCCCTTTGCCATGTTTCGCTTCCCATTGTCCCGTGTTTATGCTACGTTCTTATTCGGCGTTAAATTAGAAGCTGTTTAGCATAGAAACCGCAATTTTCAAGTTGCAGCCTGATAAGTACTTCTCTGTATAATATTACGTCCCATAAATGTTTGGCGGTTTTCGCTTAAAAGAAGCAGAAAACCAGGAATGCCTTTCACGTGAACAGTTGAGCAGCTACATTGTGAATATAGCGTCTTTGTAACAAGCAACCATGCCGTGAGCTGTTTGAAGAAAGCCCTTTTACAGGCAGAGGATGGTTGTTGCTGTCGGACTGTAAGACGGGCAATTACATGCATAAATTTCTTGCCTAATGGAGGGCCTTTAATATAATGTTAACGACCGCTCGTCAGGTGAAATGAGCTATTCGGCTGTTTGGGCGGAGAGTTATATCTCAGGCCGGACTATCCGGCGTTAAATTTTTGGTCTTCAGCTGATTGGTGTTGTCAGTATTGGACTTACGAAAATCCCGCTGAGAGATTCAGGGACAGTAATGCAATGAGATAATAACTTTCGTTTAGAAAGCAAAGGAGAATTATAGCCATGGCATTGAAGATTTATTATGAGAAGGATGCGCCGATAAACGCATTGAAGGCAAAAAAAGTTGCGGTCATCGGCTACGGCAGTCAGGGTCACGCCCACAGTCTGAATTTGCGCGACAGCGGTATAGAGGTTGCGGTGGCTGAGCTGGAGGGGACGGACAATTACAAGCTGGCCCGGGAGCACGGCTTCGGGCCGGGCGATATAAAAACGACGATGGATGGCGCGACGCTGGTTATTGTAACCGTGCCGGACGAGGTCCAGGCGAAGGTTTATGAAGAGCAGATTGCACCCAATTTAGTCTCAGGCCAAACGCTCGGTTTTTGTCACGGCTTCAATATTCATTTTAAGTATATCGTTCCGCCAAAGGATGTTAACGTGGTGATGATTGCACCAAAGGGCCCAGGCCATTTGGTGCGAAGCGAGTTTGTAAAAGGCGGCGGCGTGCCGAACCTGGTAGCCGTCGAGCAGGACGCCACCGGCGACGCCAAACAAATTGCTCTTGCCTGGGCAAATGGTATCGGCGGCGCCAGAGCAGGAGTCATTGAAACGACATACAAAGAAGAAACCGAGACGGACCTTTTTGGTGAGCAGTGTGTTCTCTGCGGCGGCCTTACCTCGCTAATCAAAGCCGGTTTCCAGACATTGACCGAAGCAGGATATCAACCGGAAATCGCCTACTTCGAATGTATGCACGAGGTCAAACTCATAGTGGACCTTATGTATGAGGGCGGATTAAGCTATATGAGATACAGTATTTCCAACACGGCGGAATATGGCGACCTGACAAGGGGGCCAAGGATCATTACCGAGCAAACCAAAGCCGAGATGAAAAAAATACTCTCGGAAATTACCTCAGGCGAATTTGCAAAAGAATGGGTGAACGAATATCAGACAGGACTAAAAAAGTTCAAAGAACTATATGACAAAGACCACGACTGCCAGCTGGAAAAAGTGGGCGGGGGATTACGTAAAATGATGAAGTGGATTGATTCAAAAGAAGTATAATCGGGTTGTTCCCGTGTGTTGTGATGGAGCCAGATAGAATTTGAGGGAAAATGCCGTGAGAGCGACGAAATTGTTAGTTTTCATTTGCTGTTTTGCTTTGTGGGGCTGTTCTGTTGTGGAGTACTTTAAAAAGGATGAGCCTCCTTTTGATGAGGAACTCGCCGCCAGTTATCACCAAACCAGGCTGAAAGAAAGCAGCTCCGCCGATGTGCTTACCACTATTCACAGGCCCGAGTATGAGGTGCTTAGCCAGAGTAAAAGCGTTGTCGCTTCTACCGGAGAGAAGAAGAAAGGCCACCAGATATGGTTCAATATGGTCGCCTTCGCCGAAAACAAGGCAACTGCAGAACGAAAATACTTCTTTATGGTTGATGAAAAGGGTAAGGATTTTCTGTTTGGGCCAAAGCGGAGCCTGAAGTTCGACTCTCAAATGGTATTGGAATCAGGTTTTTTGGATGAGCCCTACGCAAGCGAGAACGACAGGCGAATAGCAATACTGCAGCAGCTGTCAAAGAATTTCCGCTCCGACATTGATGAGCTTGCTCAGGACAATAAAACACTTGATATCTGTGGAATGCTTGTAAAGCAGACGCTGGAGACGGTTTTGCAGAAACTTGACTCCTCTCCTGCGCTGGCGTCGAAGCTAAGCGACGGCGACGGTTTGGATTTCGACCATATCACACTCGGCAACGGGTTCATTAGAATGATGAGCGTTATGGACGACATAATAAATGTGAACATCAATATAAGCTCACTGGCCTGGACACGTGAAGACCCATTTGCTTTAGAGGAATAGCTAAAAGGCAAAAAGAGTGGGTCTGTAAGCCGAGTTCTGTATCCCGCCATTTCTGACGGGCGGCGGCCATTTATCTTGACCAACTGTTGCCAGTCGGCTCTGCCTTCCGGCAAGCGACCTACCCGCTGTTAATGCCCGGGCCGAGCACCAGCTTCTTGGTCTTGCAGGCGGTGGGGTTTGCCCTGCCGAAGCCGTCACCGGCTCCGCGGTGCGCTCTTGCCGCACCATTTCACCTTTGCCTGTTCCGCCCAAGGCGGACATCGGCCGTGTAGTTTCTGTGGCACTTTCCCGCGGGTCACCCCGGGTGGCCGTTAGCCATCACCGTGCCCTGTCCTGCTCGGACTTTCCTCCGGCCGAAATCGACCGGCGACCGCCCGACCCACTCTTTAAATTCGTCGGGTCTCCAATTAATCCAAGGATACGATGCAAATTTGTGTTGGTTACTATTATAACAGAAATTCAGCCTATTTTCCACGACTGATTTCGATATGCTTTTTGAAATGCTCATCGTCGGTATCGGGGAAATCGCTTCTGAAATGCACCCCCCGGCTTTCCTGACGCATCTGTGCGGCCTGTGCCATCAAAAGCGATACCGTCAGCATATTCTGGCATTCCCAGCCTTGCGGCGAATCAAAGATTTTGTCCATCACATACCGCTGCCAAAATCTGATAATCTCCTGTGCTTCTGTCAGCGGCCTGGCCTTGCGGGTGATGCCAACGTTTCGCCACATAAGGGCACGAAGAGAGTTGCGAACATCGGTGGCATCCAATCGAGTCCGGTCTGAATGTGGAATCTGATATTTTATCGTAGGGTGCTTGATATGAGCAACACCGGCTTTCGTCTGCCGGCAGGCAGATTGCCCGGCTGTCTTGCCGAATACCAGCCCTTCCAGCAATGAGTTGCTCCCCAGACGGTTGGCACCGTGCAGGCCCGTTGCGGCAGCCTCGCCGCAGGCGTACAGGTTTTCTATGCTTGTCTTGCCTGAAATGTCGGTCCTTACGCCCCCAATCATATAATGTGCGCTGGGGCGGACGGGAATAGTGTCCTTGCTAATGTCTATATCAAAGCTTTCACATAACTCGTTTATGTGGGGGAATCTTTGCGCGAAATGCTTTTTGTCGAAGCCGCGAACATCCAAAAAGACATGGGTTGATTTGGTTTTCAGCATTTGTCTCAGGATGGCCCGGCTGACGATGTCACGCGGCGCCAGCTCGGCCGACTCGTGGTATTCTTTCATGAAACGCTGGCCTTTGTTGTCCAACAGGACTGCTCCTTCTCCACGAAGTGCCTCGGTAATCAGTGCTCGTGAAGCACCTGCGATATAGAGTGTTGTGGGATGGAACTGCATAAACTCCAAATCCTGCAGTACAGCTCCGGCCCGGTAAGCTATGGCAATGCCATCGCCGGTCGCAACTTCAGGATTGGTGGTTTCCCGGTAGAGCTGCCCCGCTCCTCCGGTGGCCAGGATTGTATTGACGGCCCAAATTATCTGCCGGCCTCGCTTATCGTGGCCGATTATTCCTATGCACTCGTTCTCGTCGTTGGTGAGCAGATCGACTGCGAAAAAGTTTTCAACTATTTTTATGTTCGGGTTTTCCCTTACCTTTTTTATCAGCACTTCTCCAATCATCCGCCCTGTTTCGTCGCCGTGAGCGTGAGCAACGCGCGCGTGACTGTGGCCACCCTCGAGCGTTGTGGCAATGCACCCATCGACCATATCAAACTCAGTACCCCAGCGAAGCAGCTGCTCAATCAGTTCCGGTCCCTGGCGAACTACCAACTCGACTATTCTTCCGCCACCTATGCCGCAGCCGGTGCCGAGAGTGTCCGCAATGTGCGATTCGAAGGTGTCTGTTTTATCAATCACCGATGCTATCCCGCCCTGGGCCAGCCACGTGTTGCTCTCTTTTACAGAGTCCTTGCAGACAATTATAACATTACAGTGCTCGGCTGCCTCAATAGCGGCGCGGAGGCCTGCAATGCCGGCTCCAATCACCAGACAATCGGCAAAGAGCTGGTGTGTTGACGTAGACTCGACGTTTACCAGATACCGTCTAAATTCCAACTGGCCAGCCATAGAATTTCCTGTCTTTAGCTACAAGCAAATAAATCCCTACGGCCAAGATAACTTCTTGGCTCGTTCTTTATTATACCCAAAATATGCGGGTTTTGCAAACTGACTTTTTGGTTGGTCTTAGGTTGTGGGGATATAATTAGTCTGCGGGTCGTATTCTTTATTTAGCGCTGCGCTAATTTTGCCCAGTCGCGTTCAGCCAATGTGGGGATGATAAATTTTCCCAAACTCGGCTCTTTGATATCAATGGTCTCATCAAAGGGCACAACCGAAAGTATCTCCACACCACTGCACTGGCTTATTACCTCCTCAGCGGTCTCTTCAACCATTGTCGATTCTGTGGCGTTGTAACCGTTGATGACTATTCCGGCTATTTTCAGTTTTGTGGCACGGACGCAGTCAATCGTCATAAGTATATGGTTTATCATCCCCCTTTTCACCCGCGCAACTATAACCACTGGCAAGCCGAATTCAACTGCCAGGTCCAGAAGGTCAAACTCCATCGTCAGAGGCACGCGCACCCCACCAATGCCTTCGGCGATGACTATGTCGCTGTGTTCACATATCTCTCTGTAAGCGCGTGCTATTTGCTCAAAATCTGTTGGCTTGCCTTCTTGAGTGGCACATACAACCGGTGTTGCCTGGGTAAGAAAACCCACAGGGGTTATGGTCGAAAGTGACAGGTCGCTGTTTGAGCAGTGGCAAAGGAATTCGGTGTCGTAGCTGACCGGCCCCTCCCAGCTTCGGTGACAACCCGTCGCGATCGGTTTGAAGACGCCGACCTTCAATCCCTTATCAGTGATAATCCTGGCAATGGCGCCGGCAATTAATGTTTTGCCTACGCTGGTATCCGTGCCGGTTATAAAAAGCCCGGCCTTTTTAGGTAAATTCAAATTAAGCGGCATTTAACTTCTATCCGTCAGCCCTCATTGGGTTCTGTACTGTTTGCCTCTGTTTGGTTAGGGTCAATGATGTTTGGGTCTTTGGCTTTCATTTTTCGGGTCTGCCTAAAATGACTGAAATTCGTGTATTTACCGTAGTAATTTACCATTTTAGCGTCTGTTGACCCAACGGCAATGGAATTATTCGGTGCAACAATAGCATCTGTTGCAAAGAAAGCACAAATCCTATAGATTGCAGGTGGTGACGGGCTTTGTAAGTCAGTCGTAAAACATAAATGAGGAATAGATTGTGTTGGAATTGAGCTGGTTCGATTTGGCCATCGTCGCACTGTGTGCGATTATGGTGGGCATAGCCAAGACAGGAATTCCCGGTGTTGGGATTTTGGTCGTGCCTTTGATGGCTGCGGTTCTGCCTGCTCGAAGCTCCGTGGGTGCGCTTCTTGGCATTTTGATATTGGCGGATTTGTTTGCCGCCGGATATTATCGGCGCCACGCCCAGTGGGGCCATGTGATTCGTCTGCTGCCGATTACTTTTGCCGGTATTGTGACGGGATATTTTGCGCTGAGAGTAGTTAATGACGAGCAGCTTAAGCCGATTGTCGGCGTGATAGTCCTGGTGATGTTAGCTGTCAATTACTGGCGCAGCCGGGCCGGCGGTGAAAACACGTCGATTCCAACACACTTCTGGTTTGTCGTAGTGATTGGTTTTCTGGCAGGAGTTACCACTATGATGGCTAACGCGGCCGGGCCTGTAATGATTATTTATCTGCTGGCTATACGCCTGCCTAAGGTCGAATTTGTCGGAACGGGCGCCTGGTTTTTCTTTGTCGTAAACTGGCTTAAGGTGCCGTTCAGCGCCACTCTGGATTTGATGACCACCGAGACGGTAAAGCTCAATTTGATAATGCTGCCGTTTATTGCTGCCGGGGCCATCACGGGAATACTGGTTCTTAAACGAATTCCGCAAAAAACATTTAAAGTTGTGGTACAAGTCCTTGCGGCGGCCGCTGCAATCAAACTGCTGTTTTAGAAAAGCCCCTCCCGAGAGATTACAGAATTGATTTGCAAAACCGCGGATGAGAAGCGATACTTTCGTCATGAACAACCACCAGAATAGACAAGGCCTCCATTCTGCAAAAAGCTCACAAAGTGAGAAGCCGGACCGATTTGCCAGGGCCCGGCAGCACATGCTCACCCGCGACCTGTCCGGAAGGGACATAACCGACGCTCGCGTACTGAAAGTAATGGGTAAAATTCAGCGACAGGAGTTTGTACCGCAGGCATATCAGGCACAGGCCTATGACGACGGCCCGCTGCCTATCGGCCTCGGCCAAACCATCTCTCAGCCATATATTGTCGCCTTGATGACACAGCAGCTGCACCTTAATGACGATTGTGAGGTTTTGGAGATTGGCACCGGCAGCGGCTATCAGACCGCTGTCCTGAGCAGGCTGGTAAAAAAAGTCTATACCGTAGAAAGGTTTGCCCAGTTGTCCGAGTCAGCTCAGGCGGTTTTGAGCAGACTGGGTATTACAAATGTTGAATTCTATATTGGTGACGGCAGCTGCGGCTGGCCGCAGAACCGCGTTTTTGACCGCGTTATGATTACCGCCAGTGTGCCGAATGTGCCGCAGCCTCTTATAGACCAGCTTGTAGAAGGAGGCTTCATTGTCGCGCCTGTTGGATACGGCGGAGTCCAGCAGTTGATAGCTTTCGAAAAGAAAGGCCAAGAACTTATTGAAAAAATGATTTGTGGCTGTCGATTTGTAAAGCTCCTTGGCAAATATGCTTTCGACGAAACTGAAGATTAGTTTTTCAACTTCGTAAATGGGCTCGGTAATCGGAAAATCACAGAGTAAGCTCGATTTATCAATGCCGGTCCAATATCTCAAAGGTGTCGGGCCAGCCAGAGCCGGAACCTTTGCTCAGTTGGGGGTAATGACGGTGGGAGACTTGTTGGAGTATTTTCCGCGAAACTGGGTATTTGCACCTGACGCTATAAAGATAAACCAGATACAGCCGGAGAAAACGGTTACTATTGTTGGATTAATTGAATCAATAGACTATAAGAGTTATCGTCGACCACCGATTTTTGAGGCCATGCTTTCCGACGATACGGGCCTGTGCAGAATCGTATGGTTTCGCGGCGGATACCTGAAGAATCAATTAAAGCCCGGCCAAGTAATAGTCGCCTCGGGCAAGGTCTCTTTATACAAGCATCAATTGCAAATGACCAATCCGAAATTTCTTATGGTCGACGAAAAAACCTCCCAGCCCCAGAAGTATTTTAGTGGTGGTGTCTATCCGGCCTCAGCTAAATTGACCAGTAGACAAATCAGGCGGATAATCGCCCCCTTGCTTGATAACATCGCCGAGCTTGTGCCTGAGTTTTACCACCTAACCCTCTTAAAGCAAATGAACCTGGTCAGCAGAAAGAATGCTTTCAACTGGATGCATTTGCCGCCGGATGAAGCCAAACTGACCGAGGCGAAACGACGGCTAAAGTATGATGAGCTGTTCCTGATGCAGTTGGGACTGGCACTGCGCAGGTACAGATTGCGGCATTTTTCAACCGCACCCCCCTGCCGGTACGAGAAGAAAATAGACGACAGAATCAGAAGGCGATTTCCATTTTTGCTCACAGAAGACCAGGATAATGTAATTGACGAAATCGTGCGGGACATGCAAAAAGACAAACCTATGAATCGCCTGCTGCAGGGTGATGTCGGATCGGGCAAAACGGTAGTGGCGCTTTATGCGGCTTTACTGGCGGTCGCAAACAGAACACAGGCGGCGATTATGGCACCTACGGAGATTCTGGCTTCGCAGCACTTCGTAAGCATCGAAAGGTATTTGAAAAACAGTAAGCTAAGGCGGGTTTTGATAACCGGCGGATTAACGGGCAAAAGAAGAAAAGAGTTGTTATGCCAAATAAGCGATGACGCGATTGATATTGTTGTCGGTACAGTGGCATTGTTGCAGAAGGATGTGGAATTTCACCGACTCGGCCTGGTAGTGATTGATGAGCAGCATAAATTTGGAGTTCATCAACGCCTGCAATTGCGCAAACAGGCGACACCACATTGTCTTGTCATGACCGCTACGCCCATCCCGCGGACACTGGCAATGACTGCTTTTGGAGACTTGGATGTTTCCGTTATCAAGCATTCTCCGCCGGGCAGAGGCACTGTTGTTACACGATGGGTGGCTCGGCACGACCAACAGAAAGCATACGAATTTATCCGCCAGCGCCTAAAGGCAAAAAGCCAGGCATATTTTGTTTATCCGCGGATTACCAGCGTTGAGGAAAACGACTTCCTCAAGGCTGCAACCGACCAGTGGAAACATCTCGCCACGGAGGTTTTTCCGGAATTTAGCGTTGAGCTTCTGCATGGCCGGATGCCCTCGGCGAGAAAACAGCACATTATGACCGGCTTCAGAAAGGGGAAAATCGATGTGCTGGTATCTACTGTCGTCGTAGAAGTGGGCGTCGATGTGCCGAACGCGACGGTAATGGTTATAGAAGGAGCCGACAGGTTCGGCTTGGCCCAACTCCATCAGTTGAGGGGGCGGATTGGAAGGAGCCAGGCCAAGTCCTATTGTCTTTTGCTTGCCGAGTCCGAAAACCAGACCGCCAAAGACAGGCTCGAGATAATGACAAGATGCAATGATGGTTTCCAGATAGCTGAGTATGATTTGAGATTACGCGGGCCGGGTGAGTTGTTCAGCGCGCGACAGCATGGCTTGCCGGATTTGAAAATAGCAAATATCATTGATGATTACGATCTGCTAACACTCACAAGAAAAAACGCAGTCGAGCTGGTCTCGAAGGACCCGATGTTAAAAAAACCCGAACACATCAACATTCGCCGTGCCTTGTTGGCCAAGTTCGGGGATTCGCTCGGATTGGCGGATATCGCTTAAAAATCAAGAGTTTAAAAGTTAAAACCCTAAATCCACCGTGCAAACAGTTATCTTTTCTTTAACTCGATTTTAAGTTTTGGTTTTACATTTTTTGTTTTTCATTTTACGCTATTGCTATGCAGGTATATTATAAGAGCAAGATGCTGGAGAAAACTTTGGTTGGCATCAATGTCCTGACCGCTGCGGCGGTGACAGCGACTTTTGTTATGCGTTTCGGCTTCCATGAACCAATGCTGGCGGCTTCAATTCTATATTACGTTCAGGCCGCTTTGCTTTGTGTCTTTGTCGTTGAAAAGATAATTCGTCTGTTTAATGCGATCTCAAAGGCCGAGTTCCTCCGGGCCAACTGGTTCGAGATTCCACTCTTACTTGCCCTTGGAATCGGCATGTTCGCAGCGGACCGCTGGTTTGCCGAAGCGGACCCCATGGCGGTCCGACACTTCACAGTCAGCATCTATCTTGTCCTCCAGGTGGTCATTAAAGTTTGCAGAACAGTGGTAAACCTTGCAGCGTCTGGTAGGAGCCCAACCCGCACTCTAATAGCAACCTTTCTGGTTCTGATACTCTCCGGCGCAGGGCTGCTGATGTTGCCAAGGGCCTCAGCCACCGAAAATGTAACCTTTGTCGATGCCTTGTTTACCGCAACCAGCGCCACTTGCGTTACCGGCCTCATCGTCAAAGACACCGGAAGCGATTTCAGCTTGATGGGGCAGTTGATTATACTCTCGCTCATCCAGTTCGGCGGCCTCGGCATAGTCGTCTTCGGTGCCGTTTTCGCCCTGCTGTTAGGCCAGGCACTTAGCTTGCGTGAACGGGTCGCGATGCAGGACCTGCTCAGTGCCCGCACGCTCGGCCGAATCAGCAACATGATAGCCTTCATTTTTTTTGGAACGCTCCTTATCGAAGCCATCGGTGCGGTCAGCCTCTTCGGAATGTGGAACAATGCACCAGGCTGGATCGGCAACGTTCATCAGCAGATCTTTTGCAGCATCTTTCATTCTATCAGCGCTTTTTGTAATGCAGGTTTTAGCTTGTTCAGCGACAGCTTCGTCGGCTACAACAAAAGCCCGCAAGTTTATTCGGTGGTTTGTCCGCTGATAATCCTCGGCGGACTGGGTTTTGGCGTGCTTTATGACCTTGTCACCATCGCTGCTGACAGAATAAAGCGGTTCTTCAAACGGCGATTCGGTAAGCGACAAAGACTTTTGATGAAAGCGCCGATAAGAATGCGGCTTCAAACCAAAATTGTCCTTAGCGTGAGCGCCTTGCTCATAGTTCTGGGAATGCTCGCCGTCCTTGTGTTTGAGCGTTACGCCCCAGCCGGCAATCCCAGCGAAAGCCCCGGTGTTCTCGGCGCATTTTTTCAGTCGGTTACAGCCAGGACTGCAGGCTTTAACACTATCAATGTCTCGGCAATGTCGACCTCAAGCAAGTTCATTTTGATTCTCCTTATGTTCATCGGCGGCTCGCCCGGCTCGACCGCAGGCGGAATCAAAACCGTAACTTTGGCTGTCGTAGTAATGACAGCCATAGCAGCCCTGAGAAAACGCCAGGAAGTCGAGATGTTCAAACGCTCCGTCAGGATTGTTGTCGTTGGCAGAGCCATTACAGTCACGCTGCTTTTTGTCGCTGTTTTGTTCACCGCCACACTGGTTCTCAGCATTACTGAAAACGCAAATGGCTTTAGTATGTCGGACATCTTCTTCGAGGCAGGCTCTGCCTTGGGTACCGTGGGCTTGACGACCGGCATAACACCTTCTTTGACAACCGCTGGAAAATGGATTATCATTATTGTGATGCTTATCGGTAGATTGGGGCCGTTGACGCTGTTGGCGGCATTGACGTTTAATGTGAAACCGGCCCGGTACAATTATCCTGATGAAGCGATAATTGTAGGCTGAGATTCCTGAATACCAGGTTGATTCGTTTGGGAACATTAAATAGGAGCTAATGCTATGAGGCGGTTTGCTGTTATAGGATTGGGGCGCTTCGGAAAAAAATTGGCCATCGCCCTGGCAATGAGCGGAGCTGAAGTCATCGCCATCGATAAAAACAGAGACGAGATTGAGCTGATTCGTGACCAGGTAAGTCACGCCGTCAGGCTCGACAGCACAGATGAAGAGGCTCTAAAAGCCCAAGGCATTGATAAGGTTGATGTAGCCATAATCGGTATAGGGCAGGGCACAGGACGTGGCTTCGAATCCGCTATTCTGACGGTCGTTAATCTAAAGCAGATGGGCGTAAAGCAGATATACGCAAGGGCGGAAGACCCTATCGCCGGCGAGGTCTTTTCCAAGGTCGGCGCCACCGACGTAATTTACCCGGAAATCGAGTCGGCCCAGAGGTGGGCATATAAGCTTATCGCACCGCAAATCGGCGAAAAAATCGATTTCGCTCCCGGCTACAGCCTCGCCCGCGTAAAAGCTCCGGCCAGCTTCGACGAAAAAACCGTCCTGGATTTGCAGCTCCGCCAGAAGTACAACGTCAACCTCGTTGCCATCAAAAGGGGCGAGCACAGCAAGGCAAAAAAAGCCGAAAGGCAGCAGGTCATCAATGTCCCTATGCCGAACACGGTCATTTATCAGGACGATATCCTAATGGTCGCAGGCTCCGACGCCGACCTCGCAAAACTACCACAGGAATAAAAACGCTCTCCTTCCTGACCCGCTTGTCCCCGAGAATCCGCCACCTTTGGCCCTGCAGCAGGGGATCCATCACCCTTCTTACTTCATAATTCCGCTTTATTTATCCCCTAAGGAGCGGTATTTCGCCTCCGACTCTTTCACCTTCGGGTCGAGAATCTCTTTCCTGCAGACAACCGCCTTTTTAAGCCACTGCCGGGCGTTGGCCTTATCACCCCTAATCGAGTATATCTCCCCTAACAAATCTGCCGCATCGCCCTCCGCCCAGCGGTAGTTCATACCAAGGGCCTTTTCGTAAGCCGAATTTGCAAATTTCTTAGCTTCGCCATAATCCTCTTGTGCCATATACGCCTTCGCCAAAACTATCTCCGCCCCCGGCTCATAGAACCTAAATCCCGTCCGCCCGCAAATCTTCAGGACGTTGTCTGCATCGCCAATAGCATCTTCATACCTTCCCATATCCACGCGCAGGCTGGCGTACTCAAGCAGGGCTTCAACTTCAAGTGCAGGCTGACTAACCTTACGTCCAATCTCAAGGGCATCTTGAAGATGACCTTCAGCCTCTTTATAATTTCCCCTTCTCCTTTCAATAGCCCCGAGGCAGCGGCGACATCTTGAGACACTGTTTACAAAATTATTCCTTTCGCAAATCTCAAGGTTTTGTTCTGTAAGTTCCAATGCCTCGTTAAGTCTCCCTATTGATATGAGAAAGTCAGCATAGAAAACTCCAGTTATACTATAATCTTGATGACCAGTCGTATTTACGGAAAGCTCATCTGCTTGGCGAAAATTCTTTTCTGCTTTTCCGGTCCTGCCAAGTAGATAAGATATCCAGGCAAGAAAGGCTTTTGAATTTATAATATAATCATCTTGCCCTGCTTTCTCCGACATTTCAAGTGCCTTTTTGGCACTTTCAGTGCCGGACTCAAACCCACCAGTTCGAAACTGAAGCTCAGCCAAGTTTTGATAACCCCCAGAGGCATTTGTCCAGTCTTCCGCCTCAATCTGCATCTTTGTCTTTCGAACAAACAATCCTTCAGACTCTTTTGGGCTGCCTGTACTAAGAAGTGCCAAACCTGCTTCATTGAGTAGCCAGCTCTGATCCGTCATGTTACTTACAAGAGGCATTTGGGAAAGGTTGCCTTCTGGAAAGAAGGTTCTCACAATAGATAAGTCAGTTTCCCATGCACCAAGTTTATGGCTAATTTTATAACCAGTTGGCCGACCGCCAATCTTATTTCTATAAATATAAAACACCTCACCATAAAGGCCTGCGGCACAGCCGTGATACACCTGCTCAAATAATGGCTGCATCTGCTCCAAAGTATTAGCCTCCTCGGGCGCATATTCGCCAAAATAAGCGTAAATGCGCTGATGGCAGAGTTTCTTATTGCTCTGGTCAAAATGGGATTCAAAATATGCTTTAATCAATGGATGCGTTGCGTAAGTCTTTTTCGTCTGGTCATAAGATATAAGCCGCCAGTCCACCAAACCACCAACCAAATCTGTGAAATCAAGGTCGCTCATCCCCACCAACACATCATTGAATTTCGCAGCCTCAATTTTCTTACGAAAGACGCCGTCAAAATCATCTTCAGTTACCTCCTGCCGGAATAGCGAGAATATATACAAAAACCTCCGCTCCGCCTCAGACATCTTCTCCGCGTATTTGCTCAAGAGCTTATTTACATCCTTAAACCGCTTCTTATCACCGAGTACAAATTTGATATCAGGCGCCTGTTTTACATCCCCATCATAGTATCGAGTTAAGTAGCCGCCCAAAGACGTCAGGCTCAATGCATGGCCTTTGTATCTATTGATAACCTCTGTCTTATCATCATCGCTTCCCTGAGCGCCCCGTTTTTTCAGCATCAACAGCGCATCCGGAATGCTCAGGTCAATCAACGGCCGATTCTCATAGCCCTGGTTCCGCCAATCATCTAAATCCTTTAACCGATAGCGTGTGGTAATCAGGCAGAGGCCTTCTTGGACTTCCACCAAATAATGAAGCAATTCCGCCAATTCGCGATGTATCATCTTGCCGAACTCGTCCCCGGCTTCCGATTTTTGCATCTGTTCAAGGCCGTCTAATACGATTAAATAAGCTCCTTGATTTATATATTCTTTTATTCTTTCTACCTTCTCCCACGTACCTTTTATTGTATCCGGCTCAACTTGCCCGCCGGACACATAACGTAAAAGGGCATTTAGAAATTGCTCAAGAAAGGCATTGCGATAAAAGCCCCACCAGAAGACTCCATCCGGCTGAATCTTATTAGCTCCCAGCTCATCGTACCACTTGCGCACCAGCGCGGATTTGCCCACACCGCCCCAGCCAATAAGCGCCCCAATCCGCACATCAGGATTCTTATACCATTGCGTTATGGTATCAAGCATATCTTTACGCCCGACAAAATTCACCTCCGGCGGCGTCTGATTATGCAAACTCGGTTCAAATGGAAACTGCTTAGGAGGTTGTTCTTGCGATGAAAGCTTTTTGATTTCCTCCAGCATTTCCTTATGTTCTTCCTGTGAGATATTCAGTGAGATACTCTGCATGTTCAGTAGCGTCTGTTTCCACGATTCAGGGTCCTTGAGTAATTCCCTTGTCAGTGAATTACTGAAATAGGAAAACAACTCGTTGCAAACTCCCAATATCTCGCTTTCATCCTCAAGATACAAATCACTGAAAATCGCAAACTCCGTCGCCAGTTTCTCTACGTCAATGAACTTCTCACCCTCCCTGAGCTGGTTGATTTCTGCCCTGCCGATACCCTCCTCCAGCATCGCCGCAAGATGTTCCCTGATAATGACGATCCGTTTCTCCTTCTCGAAATATTTTATAGTATCATCAATAGCGTTTGCACATGGGTCGTTAAATTTCTCACCTATCTTCCGCGCCGCTGAATACAATATTGCTGCTATCAGACTACTTTCTATCCCAGTCAAGTTTCATCCTCACTATCTATCATAACAGCACATCTCCACTGCTGACATTTTGTTTCCCTCCATCTGCCGATTCCCCAAAAAAAACATCAGCCACTAATCCTAAAACGAAGCCAATCCTGCTCTTTACACCGCCTGTCCCAGCATGTCGTAGGCTGGGATCCAGTCTCAGTTGCTATCTCACTTGGGCCTAAATCCTAACCAAATCCCGACAAACCCGCAACACAAAAAATAAAAAAAACCCCATAATCTGCGTCTAAAAATCAATCAAATCCGCATGCGTTTTGCTCGCTCTCGCCGATTTTCCAAAAAATTTTTACTCCTTTTCTAAAAACAACTTACGAGTATCGACCATCGAGAATCGACGGTCTTTTCGCAACATCCGCGCGCCCCCCTCTACTAATGAGCGGACCCTCCGTCCGGCCCGCTTGCCGCGTCGTAGCTT